>NZ_JAALEE010000394.1:0-3172 GCF_014145265.1 Dietzia sp. CW19
TGTCGGGGGTCGGTCGCTGGCCGGTCGGTGGTCGTCGGCACGGCGGTGAGCGCCCCGGGCGGGATCAGGCGGGCAGCAGCGCCGCGAGCTCCTCGGCGGCCTCGTCCCCGTAGGCCGCGGCGAGTCGCCGGCGCGCGGCGGCGGGGTCGATGCTCCACTCCTGGGTGCCGGTGGTCTCCAGCACGTGGGTCGCGATGAGAGCACCGAACTGGGCCGAACGCTCCAGCGAGAGGCCGTCGACCACACCGGTGAGGAATCCGGCGCGGAACGCGTCGCCGACGCCCGTGGGGTCGAGCAGGTTGTCCGAGGGCACGATGCCCACCTCGAGGGGCTCGGCGCCCTTCTCCACGATCACCACGCTCTTTCCTCCGCGGGTGGTGATGCGGGTACCGACCTTGTCGTCCAGCTCCTCGGCCGTCCACCCGGTCTTGTTCAGCAGGAGTTCGTACTCGTACTCGTTGGTGAACAGGTACCGGGCGCCGTCGACCAGCGCTGCGGCCGCCTCACCGTCGAGGAACGCCAGCTGCTGGGAGGGGTCGGCCGCGAAGTCGAGCCCGAGCTCGCGGCACTCCGCCGTGTGGGAGTTCATCGCGGTCGGGTCGTTGGCGCCGATGAGCACGATCTCGGGCCGACCGATGCGGTCGACCAGGCGGGCCAGGGAGATGGTGGCCGCCTCACCCATCGCGCCGGGGTAGAACGAGGCGAGCTGGGCCATGTCCGAGTCGGTGGTGCACACGAACCGTGCGGTGTGCAGGGCGGAGCTGATGTGGACCGCCGAGGTGTCCACGCCGTGCCTCTCCAGCCAGTCGCGGTACTCGGCGAAGTCCTCACCCGCGGCGCCCACCAGATGGGGACGACGGCCGAGCACGCCGAGCGCGAACGCGATGTTGCCACCCACTCCGCCGCGGCGGATCTGGAGGGAGTCCACCAGGAAGCTCAGCGACACGTGGGCGAGCTGGTCCGGCAGGAGCTGCTCGGAGAACCGACCCGAGAAGGTCATGAGGTGGTCGGTGGCGATGGAACCCGTGATGACTACTGACATGCTCCAGACAGTAGACGACCCGGGCCGACCAGCGATCGGCCCGGGTCGTCAGTGCCCGGCTGGACTCAGTTGAACGAGTCGCCGCAGGCGCACGAGCCGGTGGCCTGGGGGTTGTCGATGGTGAAGCCCTGCTTCTCGATGGTGTCGACGAAGTCGATCGACGCACCGGTCAGGTAGGGCACGCTCATCCGGTCGACGGCGAGCTTGATGCCACCGAAGTCGTCCACGACGTCGCCGTCGAGCGAGCGGTCGTCGAAGAAGAGCTGGTACCGCAGGCCGGCACAACCACCGGGCTGGACGGCGATGCGCAGGGCCAGATCGTCGCGACCTTCCTGGTCGAGGAGTGCCTTGGCCTTCGAGGCGGCGGCGTCGGTGAGCAGCACACCGGTGGCGGTGGTCTCCGTGGCGGTGTTCTCCGCAGTGGTCATGTCGGTTCTCCTTGCGATCCGAGAGGGTCTTCGGTGGCGTCCTACGGTGGTGCAACGCCCACCGGGGAGCTCTCTATTCCCCGGACGCCGCGTCGCCTGACACGATACGCCTGCGAGGAGTGACGGGTGAATGTCCTCGGCGGGGATCGATCGCCTAGCCTGGGTATGTGAAGTTGCGCGCATTCGGCTCCAGTAAAGACGACCCCGGCAAGGGCTCCGCAGGTACCGACACCGGGCCGGAGTCCTCCCCGGGCACGGATCCGGGGCCTGCAGGGGACGCCCGTCGGCCCGCGGGCAAGGGCAAGCCCACCCCCAAGCGGCGGGACCAGGAGCGCGCGCGCGGCCTGCGGACGGGTCCCGTCACGGCGCCGGTCACCCGTAAGGAGGCCAAGGAGCGCCGGAAGGCCGCCGAGGCCAGCATGACCAAGGACGAGCGCAAGGCCGCCCGGGCCGAGCAGCGTACCGCCCGTGAGGAGCGCCGCCAGCTCATGATGGCCGGCGACGACCGTTACGTGCTCTCGCGGGACCGCGGCGAGGTCCGTCGCTTCGCCCGCGACTGGGTGGACACCCACCGGCGCCTGATCAACTTCTTCATGCCGCTCGCGCTGTTCGTGATCATCTTCCAGCTGATCCCCAACCCGGAACTGATGTTCTACAGCCAGAACCTGTTCCTCATCCTGATCGTCGTGGTGGTGGTGGACGGAATCCTCCTCGGACGCAAGGTCAACAGTGTCGTCCGCGAGCGGTTCCCGGACACCGAGGACACCGGGTTCGGCATGGGCTGGTACGCGGTGATGCGGGCGACGCAGCCGCGGATGCTCCGCACCCCGCGCCCCCGGGTACGCCCGGGCGACTCCATCTGACCTGATCACCATCTGGCCTGATCACCATCTGACCTGCTCGGCAGCTGACCTGAACGACAGCTGACCTGACCGACGATCCACGGAAAGGCCCGGAACGCCATGCGCCTGCTCGTCCTCGGCGGCACCCGCTCGGGCAAGTCCGCCCACGCCGAATCGGTGGCCGAGGCCACCGGCGCGGACGTGGTGTACGTGGCCACCGCGCGACCGGACCACGACGACGCCGAGATGACCGCCAGGATCGCCGCGCACCGGGACCGCAGGCCCGCCGAATGGTCCACCGAGGAGACCGACGAGATCCCGCGGGTACTCGCCGATCACCCGGCCGACACGGTCCTCGTCGACGATCTCGGGGGTTGGCTCACCCGCCGGATGGACGCCACCCTCGGGTGGACTGACGGCGGGGCGGCCGTGTCCGATGAGGTCGACGCGCTGGTCTCGGCGGTCGCCGCCCACCCCGGTTCGCTCGTCCTGGTCTCCCCCGAGGTCGGCCTGGGGGTCGTGCCCGACACCCTCTCCGGCCGTCTGTTCTCCGATCTGGTCGGTTCGCTCAACCGGCGGTTGGCCGAGGTGTGTGACTCGGCCGTCCTCGTCGTCGCGGGCAGGGTCCTCCCCCTCTCCTCCCCCGGGGCCCCCGCCGCGGCGGACCGCTCCCCCGGTCACCCCGCCTCACCGGCTCCGGCCCACCCCGCGGCGTCCGCTCCCACCGTCGGTGGGGCCACCGCGCCCGCCGGTGCGACAGGGGACACCACTGACCCGCAGGTGTCCGGCGGGACCGCCCGGGACCTCGAACCGGAGACCGGGGCGCAGGACGAGCCGGGTCCCGGGTCGGAGTCCGCGCA
>NZ_JAALEE010000395.1:0-2875 GCF_014145265.1 Dietzia sp. CW19
GCCCCTCCCCGCGTCCGGGTCGCTCGGCGCCCTGGCCCAGCCCGCCTATCCGGCCTACGTGGCCCTGGGCGACTCGTACGCGGCCTTCGGCGACCAGTCCGAGCTGGCCGACGGCGCCACCGCACAGGCATGCGGCCGCAGCGCGACCAACTACGCCAACGTCCTCGACCCCAACCCCGCCGTGGGCGAGCTCACCGACGCCACCTGCGGCGGTGCCCAGATCCCCGACCTCACGGTGTCGCAGCGCACGGGCGTCCCGCCGCAGTTCGACGAGCTGGACTCGACCACCGACCTGGTCACGCTGTCCATCGGCGGCAACGACGTCGGCTTCGGCACGATCGTCGCCTGCATCACCAAGCAGGGGCCGTTCGAAGGCGCGCCGGACTGCCAGACCGCCATCGGCACCACCATCGCGGCCGGCATCGCGGAGACCTTCGGCGAGGGCGGCGAGATCGACGACGTCTACGCGACGATCGCGGACCGTGCGCCGGGCGCCACAGTGGTGGCCACCCAGTACCTGCCGCTCATGCCGGCCGAGGGCGGGAGCTGCGCATTCACCGATGGGCTCAATCCGGCAGATGTGGCGTGGGCTCGCGGGGTCGCCGAGGCCATCAACGACGCCGTCGACGTCGCCGCCCGGCGCAACGGCCACGTCTCGGTGCTGCCCACCTCCGACGTCGACCGCAGCGCCTGCGCGCCGGCGGACCAGCGCTGGACCGACTTCCTCGGGGGCGCACCGACCAACGCCGCCGGGTTCCACCCCACCGCCCTCGGCCAGCAGGCCATGGCCGACGCCATCGCCGCGGCGATCTGACACCGCTACTCCCGGCGCCCCCGCTACTCCCGACACAGCCGCCCCCGGCGATGCACGCCGGCGTGAACCGAAGCTCACGCCCGTGTTCATCGCCGGGGGCGGCTGTGTGTCAGCTCATCCCTCGAACAACCCCTGTCCGACGTACCCGCCCTCTGGCGCGCCGGGCGGGAGCGCGAACACCGCCGACCCGATCGGGACGGTCCACGTGTTGAGCGCGTCCTGCTCGGCGAGCCGCTGCTGGACAGGGATGTAGGTGCGCACCGGGTCGGCCTGGTAGGCGGTGAAGATCAGGCCACTGTTGCTGATCTGACCCTGCTCCGGCGGGTCGTCGTAGTTGTACGGCCGCCGGAGCATGGCCTCACCACGATCGCGCTGCCGGGCCCGGGCAATGTGCGACTCGGGCGGGATCACCGGCAGACCGACCTCGTCGAGGGCCTCGAAGTCGGGCGGGTCGTGCTCATCCACCCCGGTCAGCGGCGCACCGGTGTCGATCCGCCGGCCCATGCTCAGCTCGCGGGAGGTGCGGTCGATCTCCTCCCAGGTGTCCATGGTCATGCGGATGCGGCGCAGCACCAGCGAGGACCCGCCCCGCATCCACCGCTGGACCTGCCCGTCTGAAGAGCTGCCGTCCGAGAACAGGACCTGGTCGACGTCCACGTCGTCGGGCCCGGGGTTCACGGTCCCGTCGATCTGGCCGAACAGGTTCCGCTGCGTGCGGCCGGTCGGGTCGGTGCCGACGGCTTTGCGGAACCCCCGTTGCGCCCACCGTTGCTCGGCCACGCCTCGCACGCCGGACGCGAGGATCCGGGCGGCGTGCGAGACGATCAGCGGGTCGTCGGCACAGATCTGCAGCAGCAGATCCCCTTCCGACCACCGGTCCTCGAGCTGATCGATCTGCGGGAACGCCGGCAACTGCCGAAGCCACGACGGCCGCTTCTCTGGCATGCGCACCGCGTCGAACAGTCCGGGACCGAGCCCGATGGTCACCGTGAGCCGCGCCGGGTCCCGGGCCAGTTCGGGCTCGAGGTCGGCCAGGCCGCCGCGGCCCGAGGTGAGCCTGGCGGCGTCCTGGGACCAGGCCCGCAGGACACCCTGGACCTCGGCGCGGGTGGCTCCCGTCGCGAGGTCGAACCCGATGAAGGCGGCGTGTGCCTGCGGCGGCGTGGTGATGCCGGCCTGGTGTGGGCCGTGGAATGGTTCGGTGGCCGCCCCCACGGCGCGCGAGTCGGCGACGGCCTTCCAGTCGGGCACCACCTCGTCGTCGTCGACCAGTCCCCGACCCGTGTAACCCGCGACGCCACCGACCACGCCCCCACCCACGACGGCCGCGACGCCGCCGGTGAGCACCGACCGCCGGGACAGTCCGCGCGGGGCCTGGTCAGCCATCGTGGTTCATGCCCCCGACGTACTCCTCCTCGCCGCCGCGGAAGTCGCGGGCGGAGACGGTGACGTCCTGCTCGGTGCCGCCGCCCTGCACGCCGCCGGAGAACTCCAGGGTCAGGGTGATCTGCTGGCCGGTGGTGATGGGCTGGTCCAGGTCCATCAGCATGATGTGGTTGCCGCCGGGCTCCAGGACAAGCTCGCCGCCGGCGGGGACGAGGAAGCCGTCCTCCTTCTCCTGCATCATCATGCCGCTGCCGCCGGGGACGGTCTCGTGCAGCTCGGTGCGCCCGCCGAGCTCGCCGGAGACGCCGGTCAGGTGGACGTCGCCGTCGCCGGGGTTACGGATGATGCCGAAGACGCCGCTCATGTCCGTGCCGGTGGCCTTGGCCCAGCCGTCGTCGAAGATGACGACGGTGGTGGTCTCGATGATCGTGGTCTCGCCGGTGGTGCCGGTGGCCTCGGTGGCCTCGTCGCCCGAGCAGGCGGCCGTGGTCAGGGCGAGGGTCAGTGCGGTGGCCGCGGTGAAGGCGGCACGGGTGTGGGAACGCATAGGTGTGTCAGTCCTTGGTGTGGTGTGTGACGTCGCCCGCCGGCGCGTGGCGCGGGCGGTGCGTGGGGTGGGATCACACAGCCACGGGCGGCGCGCGGGTGCCTCCGCGGGCCAGGAGGAACCGGTCG
>NZ_JAALEE010000396.1:0-1985 GCF_014145265.1 Dietzia sp. CW19
CGGCGGCCGGCGCCGCGGCGAGCTCGGCCGGACCGGGCCACCGCTCGAGCCACGCCCGCCAGACCGGTTCCACCCGTGCCACGGGGGTCTGCTGGCTCATGACCTCACAGAGCAGGATCTCCCACGCGCCGACACCCGGGCCGCGCCAGGGGAGGGGGCGGCCCGCACGGTCGAACCAGGACAGCAGGGCGGAGGTGTCGACGGAGGTCACCGTGTCTCCGCGGGAGCGGGGTGTGCACAATATGAGCCATGCCTCATACCGATCCCATCAAGGCCTGGGCCTCGCTCCGCGACGGCAATCATCGATTCGTCGAAGGGCAGATGCGTCATCCCAGCCAGAATACCGAGCGGCGGGAGAAGCTCGTCGCGGCGCAGCACCCCAAGGCCGTCCTGTTCGGCTGCTCGGACTCCCGGGTGGCGGCCGAGATCATCTTCGACCAGGGTCTCGGGGACCTCTTCGTGATCCGCACCGCCGGCCACATCAGCGACTCGGCGGTGCTCGGCTCGATCGAGTACGCGGTCCACGTCCTGGAGACCCCGCTGATCGTGGTGCTCGGTCACGACAGCTGTGGCGCCGTCAAGGCCACGGTCGACGCGCTCAACACCGGTGAGATCCCGCCCGGGTTCCTGCGTGACGTGGTGGAGAAGGTCTCGCCCTCGATCCTCAACGGTCGCCGCGAGGGGCTCAGCACCATCGACGATTTCGAGGCGCGCCACGTCCTCGAGACCGGCGAGCTCCTGCAGCAGCGCTCCAAGATCATCAGTGACCGGATCGACGCGGGGCGGCTCGCGATCGTCGGTGTGACGTACAAGCTCTCGGACGGGCGCGCGTATCTGCGCAGCGCGTTGGGGGAGGTCGAGGACACCCCCCACGGTCCGGGTGAGGAGATGATCGCGGTCTAGGGACACGCCGCGAGGGGGATCCGGTGCGGCGCCCGCTCGGCCCTAGAGTTGGGCCCGTGCACGAACCCCAGGGCTCCCTACCGCGCGAAGTCTATGTGCGTCGCCGCGTCGCCGCCGTCGCCATCGCGGTCGTCGCCGTCCTGGCCGTGGTGCTGGCGCTGTTCCTGGCCTCCAGGGACAGCGGCACGGACACCCAGGAGTCGGCGGGCGGCGGCGAGGTCGACACGGCCGAGGCGGCCACCACCTCGGAGACCACGACCACCGGGACCACCGCCCGGGATGACGGCGGCGCCTCGCGCGGCCGGTGCGCGGACGAGGACTTGAGCCTGGAGGTCTGGTCCGCCGAGCCCAACGTCCCGGTCGGCGAGGACGTCCGGTTCTTCGTCAACATCCTCAACACCTCGGACACCACGTGCGACCGCGACCTCTCCGAGGCGCCGCTGTCCTTCGAGGTCTACCGCCTGGACACCAACGTCAAGGTGTGGTCGAGCATCGACTGCACCACCCCCCGCGAGGACGACGAGGTCGACCTCCGCCCCGGTGAGCCCGAGCCCCGCCAGATCGACTGGACAGGCCGCCGGTCCGCGGAGGGCGCCTGCTCGGAGGCCGATCGGACCCCGGTCGAGGTGGGCGCCTACCAGGTCTACGCGCTGGTCGGGAACGTCTTCAGCCCGGCGGCCACCTTCAACGTGGTCGAGGGCGACTGACCGTTCGGGGTGTCGGGCGCGACTGGCATCTGAGGCAGGCGCCGCGGACGCCGTCCGCTAGGTCGACCCGAGGCCGGTGAGCCACTGGCGCACGTGCCGGGCCCACAGGGCGCCCACACCCTCCACGTCCGCGAAGTCCGTCTGCTCCGCGGCGAGCAGCGCCGGAACCGAGCCGAACCGTTCCACCAGGGCGGAGATCTGCACGGGCCGGAGTCTGGGGATGTGGGCGAGCATCCGGTGACCCCGTGCGGTGACGTGCTCGTCGAGGTCCTCCGGCTCCGCGGGCAGCCCCAGGCAGCGTGCGACGGGGCCGGGCAGGAGCAGGTCGGCGTCGGTCAGGGCGGCCAGGCGCTCGAGGCCGGTCGTCACCTGGTC
>NZ_JAALEE010000397.1:0-1590 GCF_014145265.1 Dietzia sp. CW19
ACGCGGCGAGCGCGACCCCGGCCGCCATCGCGAGTGCGATGACGGCCGGGACACGGCGACGCCCGGTGGGGGAGAGCTGGCGGTTCGTCGCGGTGTGGGTCATGCGTTCCTGTTCTTCCAGCGGGGGTCAGGCTCCGATGATGAAGGCCTCGAGCTCGGCGCGGGCCTTGTCGTCGGCCATCTGCTCCGGCGGGGACTTCATGAGGTACGCCGACGCCGGCAGGATCGGTCCGCCGATGCCGCGGTCCTTGGCGATCTTGGCCGCCCGGACGGCGTCGATGATGATGCCGGCCGAGTTGGGCGAGTCCCACACCTCGAGCTTGTACTCGAGGTTGATCGGAGCATCGCCGAACGCGCGTCCCTCGAGGCGAACGTACGCCCACTTGCGGTCGTCGAGCCACTCCACGTAGTCGGAGGGGCCGATGTGCACGTTGCGGTCGTGGATCTTGTCCTTGAGGGAGCCCTCGAGGTTGGAGGTCACGGCCTGGGTCTTGGAGACCTTCTTGGACTCCAGGCGCTCGCGCTCGAGCATGTTCTTGAAGTCCATGTTGCCGCCCACGTTGAGCTGGTAGGTCCGGTCCAGGGCGACACCGCGGTCCTCGAACAGCTTGGCCATCACGCGGTGCGTGATGGTGGCGCCGACCTGCGACTTGATGTCGTCGCCCACGATCGGGACGCCGGCGGAGCGGAACTTCTCGGCCCACACGGGGTCGGAGGCGATGAAGACGGGCAGGGCGTTGACAAAGGCGACGTCGGCGTCGATGCAGCACTGGGCGTAGAACTTGTCCGCCTCCTCGGACCCCACCGGCAGGTAGCTGACCAGCACGTCGACCTCGGCGTCGCGCAGGGCCCGGACCATGTCCACGGGCTCGGCGTCGGACTCCTCGATGGTCTGGCGGTAATACTTGCCCAGCCCGTCGAGGGTGGGTCCGCGCTGGACGCTGACGCCGGTCGGCGGCACGTCGCAGAGCTTGAGGGTGTTGTTCTCCGAGGCGTTGATCGCCTCGGCGAGGTCCATGCCGACCTTCTTGCCGTCGACGTCGAACGCGGCGACGAACTCGACGTCCCGGACGTGGTAGTCGCCGAACTTGACGTGCATGAGGCCGGGGACGGTCTGGTCGATCGCCGCGTCCTTGTAGAACTCGACGCCCTGCACGAGCGAGGACGCGCAGTTGCCGACGCCGACGATCGCGACGCGCACCTTCTTGTCGGTCATGGGGATTCTCCTTGTGATGGGTTCTCTGTCTGGATGAGCTCGTTGATCCAGCGCAGCTCGCGCTCGCTGGTCTCGAGGCCGAGCAGGGTGAGCTGCCGGGCGTAGCGCAGTTCGGTCGGGCCGGTCCGGGTGGCCGCGTCCCGTTGGCCCTCGCGCCGCTCCTCGAGGACCCGCCGCCGGCCCTCCAGGAGCCGCACCCGGGCGGGCCCGGGGGTGCGGTCGAAGAAGGCCAGGTGGACGCCGAAACCGTCGTCGTTGAACGACGCGGCCCCGGGCTCGTCGAGCAGGGCGGCCAACGTCTCCTTGCCCCCGGCGGTGATGCGGTAGGTCTTGCGACCGCGTCGTGCGGTGGCCGGCGGACGCGTGGCGGTGGA
>NZ_JAALEE010000398.1:0-2627 GCF_014145265.1 Dietzia sp. CW19
GGGCGCACGACCACCTCGTCGTCGTCGCCCTCGAACCGTCCCGCCAGCGCACGGGCGCGGCGGCCGTGCCGGTCCCGATGCGCGTCGGCGAGGTCGCGGACCCTCGCGCCCGGGTCGAATTTCCCCATGCACCGGATCGTACGGGGCCGTAGGCTGCGGCCATGGCACCCACGTCGCGCCACATATCCGACCCCCGCCCCTCCGACCCCCGGACGGCCGAACCCGGGCTGACGGACGACGGCCACGTGGTCGAACCCAGCGCCGACGACTACCGGCACGCGTCCGAGCTGGAGATCGACCGCGAGTGGTACAAGTCGGCCGTGTTCTACGAGGTGCTGGTGCGGGCCTTCAACGACTCGGACGGCAACGGCACCGGCGACCTCCGCGGGTTGATAGGCAAGCTGGACTACCTCGAGTGGCTGGGCGTCGACTGCCTGTGGCTGCCGCCCTTCTACGATTCACCGCTGCGCGACGGCGGGTACGACATCCGCGACTTCCGCACCGTGCTGCCGGAGTTCGGCACCGTCGAGGACTTTGTCGAACTGCTCGACCAGGCCCACCGGCGGGGCATCCGCGTGATCACCGACCTCGTCATGAACCACACCTCCGACACCCACGCCTGGTTCACCGAGTCCCGCACCGACCCGGACGGCCCGTACGGGGACTTCTACGTGTGGTCCGACGACGACACCCGCTACCCCGGCGCGCGCATCATCTTCGTCGACACCGAGTCGTCCAACTGGACCTACGACCCGGTGCGCGGACAGTTCTACTGGCACCGCTTCTTCTCCCACCAGCCCGACCTCAACTACGACAACCCCGAGGTCCAGGAGGCGATGATCGACGTCCTGCGCTTCTGGCTGGACCTGGGGATCGACGGGTTCCGCCTGGACGCCGTGCCGTACCTGTTCGAGCGCGACGGCACCAACTGCGAGAACCTCCCCGAGACGCACGAGTTCCTGCGCAAGTGTCGGGCGGTGGTGGACGAGGAGTACCCCGGCCGGGTCCTGCTGGCCGAGGCCAACCAGTGGCCCGAGGACGTGGTGGCGTACTTCGGCGAGCCCGAGGTGGGCGACGAGTGCCACATGGCGTTCCACTTCCCGCTGATGCCCAGGATCTTCATGGCGGTGCGGCGTCAGTCCCGGTTCCCCGTCACCGAGATCCTCGCGCACACCCCCGACATCCCGTCCTCCGCCCAGTGGGGCATCTTCCTGCGCAACCACGACGAGCTCACGCTCGAGATGGTGACGGACGAGGAACGCGACTACATGTACGCGGAGTACGCCAAGGACCCGCGGATGAAGGCCAACATCGGCATCCGCCGCCGCCTGGCCCCGCTGCTCGACGGCGACCACAACCAGCTGGAGCTGTTCTCGGCGCTGCTGCTCAGCCTGCCCGGGTCCCCGGTGCTGTACTACGGCGACGAGATCGGCATGGGTGACAACATCTGGCTGGGCGACCGCGACGCCGTGCGCACGCCGATGCAGTGGAGCCCCGACCGCAACGCCGGGTTCTCCCGGTGCGACCCGGGCCGGCTCTACCTCCCGGTGATCATGGACCCGCAGTACGGCTACCAGGGCGTCAACGTGGAGGCGCAGCTCAACTCCACCGCCAGCCTGCTGCACTGGACGCGACGCATGATCCACGTGCGCAAGAGCCATCCGGCGTTCGGGCGCGGCGAGTTCACCGATCTGGGTGGGTCCAACCCGAGCATCCTGGCCTATCTCCGGACGATGGGGGCCCCGGACGAGGACCCAGGGGCGGACGTGATCCTGTGCGTCAACAATCTCTCGAGGTTCCCGCAGGCCGTGCGCCTGGACCTCTCGGAGTTCGCCGGACGCCGGCCCACCGAGCTCACCGGCGGGGTCCCGTTCCCCGAGATCGACGCCGACCCGTACCAGCTCACCCTGCCCGGCTACGGCTTCTACTGGCTCGAGCTGCGCAGTCCCACGGACACCCCGGCATGAGAGGCGCGGCATGAGCATCACCCCCGTCGACGACGACGCCATGGTCAGGTTGCTGACCGAGTGGCTCCCCGGACAACGCTGGTTCGCGGGAAAGGGCCGGCGACTGTCGGCGGTGCGGATCGCCCGGCGGGCGGTGCTGCTCGACCACGTCGACGTCCTGGTGGAGCACCTGCTGGTGGACGTGGAGGTGGACGGGCGACCACAGCGCTATCAGGTCCCACTGGCCACCGCGCGGACCCTGCCGGACGACCGCCGGACACTCCCCCTGACCCCCGACGGCGCCTCACCGGTGGTCTACGACGGACTGCGTGATCCGCGCGGGACCGAGTCACTGGTGTCGCACCTCTCCGCGCAGGACGAGGTGGGAGGGCTGCGGTTCCGCCTGGTCCCGGGCGCTCCCGCCCCCGAGCCCGCCCGGGGCAGGTTGCTCGAGGGCGAGCAGTCCAACTCGTCCCTGGTGTTCGGCGACGACCTCATGGTCAAGGTGTTCCGACTGGTCCAACCCGGCCTGAACCCCGACGTGGAACTCCACGCCGCGCTGGCCGACCGGCGGTGCCCGGCCGTCGCGTCACTGCGGGGCTGGGTGGAGCTCGACGACGACGGGGGCGACCCCGACGCCGACGACGAGGCCGGCCCCACGACCCTGGCGATGGCCCAGGA
>NZ_JAALEE010000399.1:0-1383 GCF_014145265.1 Dietzia sp. CW19
CTCGACGCAGGGGCGGCCGACGAGGGTGCTGGCGGCCGCGCCGGCGTCCGAGGTGGTGGCGGAGGCCAGGACGAACGTCGGTTCGGCCCCCAGGGCCCGGGCGAGCCGGTCGAGCCGGCGCAGGATCAGGGCGACGTTGGAGCCGAACACGCCGCGGTAGGAGTGGCACTCGTCGACGACGACGTAGCGGAGCCCCCGCAGGATGCGCGTCCACTGGCGGGACCGACCGAGCACCGACAGATGGAGCATGTCCGGGTTGGTGACGATCCAACGGGAGTTCTCGCGGATCCACGGCCGGGCGTCGGTCGGGGTGTCTCCGTCATAGGACGCGGGGGCCACATGGGCGAGCCCGGGGACGGAGTCCACCAGCGACACCACCGACGACAGCTGGTCCTGGCCCAACGCCTTGGTGGGGGACAGGTACAGCACGCAGGCCCCCCGGTCCGAGGCGAGTGTGCTGAGCGCGGGCAACTGGTAGCCGAGGGACTTGCCGGACGCGGTGCCGGTGGCCACCACCACGTTCCTCCCCGAGTGCGCGTGCTCGGCGGTGGCCACCTGGTGGGCCCAGGGCCTGCCGACGCCCCGAGCACGCAGTTCGTCGACCAAGCCCGGGTGTGCCCAGGTGGGCCAGTCGGCGTACCGGGCCTCGCGGGCGGGCAACTCCGCTGTGTGGGTGACGGGGGACGGCCCGGCCGGGAGCTGCTCGAGCAGGTGGCCCAGGAGTTCGCGTCCGTACGTCATCACCCCTCGACCGTAGAGGGCAACCCGCCCGGGTCCTCACCCGAGCGCGTGTCGGAGTCGGGTCCGGGGTGGATCCGGCTGCACGGCGCGGTCGGCGGCCCTGCGGAGATCGGTTCACCTGACCCTGGTCTCGTGGTGTACTTGTCCCGGTCGTCGATGCCGGTCGCGGGCTCCCCGCGGGCGGTGGGGCGACCCGACCCGCGTGGCCATCCCGAGGGTCGCACCAGGCAGTACGGAAAAGGAACGCAACAACATGGCACAGGGCACCGTCAAGTGGTTCAACGCGGAGAAGGGCTACGGGTTCATCGCCCCCGAGGACGGCTCCGCCGACCTCTTCGTCCACTACTCCTCCATCGAGGGCACGGGCTTCAAGTCGCTCGAGGAGAACCAGCGCGTCGAGTTCGAGCTCGGCGAGGGCCAGAAGGGCCCGCAGGCCCAGGAGGTCCGCGCCATCTGAGGCGCCACGGTCCGAGATCGACGAGGCCCCCGACGCGTGCGCGTCGGGGGCCTCGCCGTGTGTCAGGGGTCGGCCGTAGGCTCGGCCCCGTGACGCAGCTGTCGTTCTTCGCCGCCGACGAGCACGTCCCCGAGCCGACCGACCTCGAGGGCGCCCTCGCCGCCCGTGGCCAGTCCACCCTCGCG
>NZ_JAALEE010000036.1:0-9150 GCF_014145265.1 Dietzia sp. CW19
CGGGGGTCTTCTCCCCCGCCCCGGCGGCCGTCTCCTCGGCCTCGCGGGCCCGGCGGCGCGCGGCGCGGCTGCTGAGCTCGGTGTCATCGGTGATCCGCGGGATCTCGCCGGTGAGCTCTGAGACACTCACGCCACTGCCGCCCTCGTCGGCCCGCCGGTGCCGGCGACCCTTAGGTGCGGCCGCGTCAGACTGCTCCGCGCCCATGCGCTTGAGCAGCTCCGCCACGGTGATCTGCTGACCGTCCTGATCCTCGGCCATCTCAGCTCCCCTTTCCGTCGCCGCCCGCGTCCCGGTCGAGACGCTGCAGAATGAGCCCTTCCCGCAGAGCCCACGGGCAGATTTTCACACTTTCCAACCCCAGAGCCCTCATCGACGCCTCCGCCACCAGCGCTCCCGCGACCACCTGATGCGACCGGTCAGAGCTGATGCCCTCCAACTCTGCCCTGTCTGCGGCCGTCATGCGAGAGATAAACGCGATCACCTGCCGCAGACCCGACGCGGTGAGGATCCGCTCCACCCGCGGCCCCTCCGACGACGGCGCCGCACCGGTGAGCCGCGCCAGCGTGCGGAACGTCTTGGAGGTGGCACAGGCCAGGTCGGGGATGCCGGCCGCCCGCAGGTCCCTGGCCGGGCCCTCCAGCTCGGCATCGATGAAGTCACGCAACTGATTGATGCGCCTGCGTTCCGGCGGATCGGTCTTGAACCAGTCGTGCGTCAGCCGGCCGGCGCCCAGGGGCAGGCTGAAGGCGTGCTCGGGCAGCTCGTCCTCGCCGCTCGTGAGCTCGAGCGAGCCACCACCGATGTCGAGGTTGACGATCCGACCGGCGCTCCAGCCGAACCACCGGCGGGCGGCAAGGAAGGTCATCCGCGCCTCGTCCTCGCCGGAGAGCACGCGCAACTCGATGCCGGTCTCCTTCTCGACCTTCTCGAGCACCGCGTCCGAATTGGCCGCGTCGCGCACCGCCGAGGTCGCCAGGGCCATGACCTCGCGGCACTTGGTGGCCTTGGCCAGATCGGCGGCCTCGTTGACCGCGTCGATCAGCCGGGCGACGCCGGTCTTCGAGATGTTGTTGTCCTCATCGAGGTACTCGATCAGTCGCAAACGGGTCTTGGAGTCGTTCATGGGCGTGGGGTGCCCGCCCCGATGGGCGTCGACCACCACGAAATGGACCGTGTTGCTCCCGACGTCCAGGACACCTAATCTCACACGCCCACCCTAAACGGTCTACGGTC
This sequence comes from Dietzia sp. CW19, assembly GCF_014145265.1. Taxonomy (NCBI): domain Bacteria; kingdom Bacillati; phylum Actinomycetota; class Actinomycetes; order Mycobacteriales; family Dietziaceae; genus Dietzia; species Dietzia sp. CW19. Next base: position 1,235 of record NZ_JAALEE010000036.1, read on the forward strand.
GCTGGTTGTGACCGCCACCGAACGCACCAGCACCCCGGGCGCGCCCGCCGCGGAAGTCCCCCTCGACTTCCCCCGCGAGTGGTACACGTTCCCGGACCCCGCGAACGACCAGCACCTCGTCTCCGCGGACATGACCTGGTTGCTGTCCTCGTGGACCTGCGTGTTCGGCACCCCGGCCTGCCACGGCATCGAGGCCGATCAGCCCGATTCGGGGTGCTGCACGCACGGGGCGTTTCTTTGTGACGACGACGACCGCGCACGCCTGACCGTGAACGTCGAACTCCTGGGGCCCGAGGAGTGGCAGCACCGTGAGGCCGCGCTGGAGGCCGCGGAGGCCGAGGGAGGCGATCTCGAGCCGTGGCTGGAGGAGGACGAGCTCACCGGGGACGACGGCGAGCCCGAGCCCGCTCTGCGCACCCGGCGCCACGGCGGCCGATGCGTGTTCTTCAACGATGTCGGCTTCCCCGCCGGCTCGGGCTGCGCCCTGCACCACATGGCCCTGCGTACGGGGCGGACCCTGCCCGAGTCCAAGCCCGACGTGTGCTGGCAGCTGCCCATCCGTCGCACGCAGGAGTGGGAGACGCGGGCCGACGAGGTGCAGGTCCTCCACACCCGTATCGGCGAGTACGACCGTCGCGGCTGGGGCCCGGGCGGGCTGGACCTCGACTGGTACTGCACCGGCTCGCCCGAGGCGCACGTCGGCGCCGACCCGGTGTTCGTCTCGCTGCGCGACGAGCTGGTGGGCCTGCTGGGCGCCGAGTGCTACGACGTCTTGGCCGCCGCATGCCGGCGCCGCCGCCAGCTGGGCATCGTCGCCGTGCATCCCGCGACGGAGCGGGCGACTTCCTAGTCGAACAAATCCCACTCCGGACCGGACCAGCAATCGCCGGCAGTCGACGAACGGAAACCCACGAGGAGGCGGAGGTGATAGCCGACTTCCGGACCATTTCGGCATTCGACGTCTGCGCGAGGTGAATCGCCTGACTCAAGAGCCCGTCTGATGAACGCTGACAGAGGCATTGGCACAAAACCGAGGTGCACTCCGGAGAGCGTCTCGACCCTCACCGCGTTGGAATCGTGGTCATTCGACGAGTCCGGAACAAGTTTCAACTGATCGCCACGCTCGAGAGCATTGAGGACCGATAGAGCGGCATCGGGACGATGGCGTATCCCATGCACGAGGAACCGAACATCGATACAGCCGGAATCATCTGGTTCCGGAAGGGGTATGAGTTCGATCTCGTCCCCAACCCGGCGGCCACCCGTCCGACCCAGGATCTCGAACGGTTCCGCGTCGTCCCCGAGTCCCACCGCCTCAAGCGATCGAGCACGATCGGGACGATTCGCAGACATCACCCGCGAGGCGAAGACCGGGAATAGCGCTCCCGAGGAGTACCGGCGTGTCGCCGAAAGGCCTGGAAGTGGGATGAAGTCGGCTGCATACACCGCTTTTTGCAGGTAGGCGAACTCGTACCGGTCCGCGACGTGAGACAGTATGCCCACCGCGCGATATGACGACGTAGATGGATCGCGCCTGGTCACAAGTAACCGCGAGATTGCCGCCGTTGCCTGCTCGGCCACGGCAGACGACGTTTCATGAGTCAAAGTGGACATCGCGCAACCTCCTCAGGTTCTCTTCCAGCAACCGCATAACGAATGTACGTCGAGCGTCTGACATCCCCGGCACGTCGGCCACCGCCTTCGTCATCTTCTCAGTGTCCACCTCGCATACTCGATCCCTCCAGAACCGAGCCGCTGTTGGCTCCAACTGAGCGGCATCGACAACGACGTCCGTGAGTGTGCGGCCAGCTTCTCGAGCGAATCGCTGTGCTCGTGCCTTGGATGCGAATCGTTCCAAGTCCACTCGATTTCGGAACCTATCAATCTCGTGATCCTCCAAGCCCGACGACAGCGCGGACCCGTGATCGAAGGACTCCGCTAGGCGGCGACTCCGACCGTTGTCGAGAACGGCCCAATTCTCGGCGTGCCGGTCTGTATTGGCGACCCATACGTCGAACACCAGGTACCCGACGAACGCCGACATCGCTGTTGGACACTCGTCGGGCGATCGCAAAGGCGACTCCACGCCGTCAAGTACTGCGGCAATATTCTGCGGGTGGTGCCCGGGACGACCGGGGGGTTTTCGACCTCCGGCGCATGACTCGTAGTCGGGGAACTCAGACAGGAGGGTGTCTCCGGAAATGAGATCCCAGCCCGGTGGTGCCACGTTGCGGGACATAACGCCGACGGTGTCGCCATAACGCGCCAGATCAACCGTAGCTGACGGCAGCCCCACCAAGGGCGCCAAGCCTGCGCAAACCGCTTCCGCCCAATCGTCCCCTCTGCGGTATGGACGGCCGGATTTGAGGCCGGTCTTGGGTGCCTTGAACAACCACCAGTCGGGCCGTTCCGAGGCCGCGGATTCCGCGACCCAGAACTTGGGATCGGCTCCGACCGCTTCTTGCCCCACGACTACCCAGTGGCTTATGTCCCGGATTTCCTCGACCACCGCTCCACCGTAGTCGCCAGGTGCGACGCTCAGCCCTCGAACTTGTACCCCAGGCCGCGGACCGTCACCAGGTGGACCGGCTTGCCCGGGTCCTGCTCGATCTTCGAGCGCAGCCGCTTGACGTGAACGTCCAGCGTCTTGGTGTCGCCCACGTAGTCCGACCCCCAGACGCGGTCGATCAGCTGACCGCGGGTGAGCACCCGGCCCGAGTTGCGCAGCAGGTACTCGAGCAGGTCGAACTCCTTGAGCGGGAGGGTCACCACCGACCCGCGGACGGTCACCGTGTGCCGCTCGATATCCAGGCGCACCGGTCCCGACTCCAGGACGCCGATGTCATCCGGTTGGTCTCCCTCGGTGTCGGCACCGCGCCTCAGAACGGCCCGGATGCGGGCGATGAGTTCGCGGGCCGAGTAGGGCTTGGTCACGTAGTCGTCGGCCCCCAACTCCAGCCCGACCACCTTGTCGATCTCGCTGTCCCGCGCGGTCACCATGATGACCGGGACGCTCGAGGTCACCCGCAGGCGCTTGCACACGTCGGTTCCGGACATGCCCGGGAGCATGAGGTCCAGCAACACGATGTCCGCGCCCTCCGCGTCGAAGCTCTCCAGCGCGGTCGGGCCGTCGCCGGCGATGGTGACCTCGAAGCCCTCCTTGCGCAGGAGGAACGCCAACGGATCCGCGAGCGAAGCCTCGTCCTCTACGATCAGCACCCTGGTCACGGCACCTGGTCCTCTCCTTGTTGGTCGTGCTCGGCGGGGGGCGGGGCCCCCTCGCCACCCGGCTCCACATGGGCCGGGAGTTCGAGTGTGAACGTGGACCCGGTCCCGGGCCTGCTCCAGATGCTGACGCCGCCGTTGTGGTTCTGGGCGACGTGCTTGACGATCGCCAACCCCAGCCCGGTCCCGCCGGTGGCCCGGGACCGGGCCTTGTCCACGCGGAAGAACCGTTCGAACACGCGGGTCTGATGCTCGGGCGCGATGCCGATCCCCCGGTCGGTGACCCGCAGCATCACGGTGTCCCCGTCGAGCGCCCGCGTGATCGAGACCGGGGTGCGCTCCGGCGAGTAGTTGACGGCGTTGGAGATGAGGTTGGTCAACGCGGTGACCAGCAGTGTCCAGTCGCCCGAGATCTCGAGCCCGGAGGGCGCGTCGGTGATCAGCTCGATCCCGGCCGCCTCCGCCGCGGACGCCGACCTGCGCATGGCCTCGTCCACCACGGCGTCCACGTCCACCGGCTCGGGATCGCGGATCCGCTCGGCGCCCTGGAGCCGGGACAGCTCGATGAGCTCGGAGACCATCTTGCCCAGCCTGTGGGCCTCGCTCACCACTCGGCCGCCGAAGTACTCGACCGACTCCGGGTCGTCCTTGGACTCCAGCAGCGCCTCGGCCAACACGGCCATGGCCCCCACCGGTGTCTTGAGCTCGTGGGAGACGTTGGCCACGAAGTCGCGCCGGGCGGCCTCCATGCGCCGCTGCTCGGAGTCGTCGTCGGCGAACACCACCGCGAACTGACCGAGGTGGCCGCCGAGGATCTCGCTGCGGCCGCTCACCGACGGGATCCGGCGGCGCCCCGTGATGACCTTGGCGGGCAGGTCGAACGCCGAGGGCTCGCCGCCGGCGAAGGTGATCTCGGCCGCGCGCCACACCGGGTCCACCAGGAGACGGTCGTCCACGATGCCCAGCTCCGCGGCGCGACGGTTGTAGAGCACCACGTCCTGGTGTCGGTCCACCACGGCGAGCGCGTACGGCGCCTGGTGGTACACCGCCCGCAGGACCTCCAACCGGCTCGGCCCCTGCTGTTCGGCGAGCCGGAGCTCACGGCGGGCGTTGAGCCGGGGGACGACGAACCCGCCGACGACAAAGCCGACCACTGCGGCGATGATCGCGAGGGCGATCCCGAGACTGACCTGCACGAGGCAGATACTACGGTGCGGCGAATCGGCGACCACAACGGAGAACCCCCGTCCATCTGCGGGAAGTCCGCAGGTGGACGGGGGTTCGCCGCGTGTTCACCGGAGCGACACCTACTTCTGGGCGCCCTGGCTGGCGACGGCCGCGGCTCCCGCGGCCGCGGCCTCCGGGTCGAGGTAGGTGCCCCCCGGGTTGGAGACCAGACCGGAGTCGTCGAAGCGGTAGACCAGCGGGATGCCGGTGGGGATGTTCAGGCCCGCGATGTCCTCGTCGGAGATGCCGTCGAGGTGCTTGACCAGTGCGCGCAACGAGTTCCCGTGCGCGGCCACCATGACCGTCTTACCCTCCGCCAGCTGCGGCGCGATCTCGGCCGCGTAGTACGGGATGAAGCGGTCCACCACGTCCTTGAGGCACTCGGTCAGCGGCACCTCCGGCAGGTCCGCGTAGCGGGGGTCCGCCGACTGCGAGTACTCGTTGTCCGCATCGATCGCCGGCGGCGGTGTGTCGTAGCTCCGACGCCAGAGCATGAACTGCTCGTCGCCGAACTCGTCCTTGATCTCCGCTTTGTTGAGGCCCTGGAGCTTGCCGTAGTGCCGCTCGTTGAGCTTCCAGTGCCGCACCACGGGGATCCAGTGCCGGTCGCAGGCGTCGAGCGCGATGTTGGCCGTGGTGATGGCCCGACGCAGCAGCGAGGTGTACAGCACGTCCGGGAGGATGCCCTCCTCGGCGAGGAGTCTGCCGCCGCGGACCGCCTCCTCGCGTCCGAGGTCGGTGAGGTCCACATCGACCCATCCGGTGAACTGGTTGGAGGCGTTCCACGTGGACTGACCGTGACGCAGCAGGACGAGGGTTCCGTAAGCCATACGGCCATTATGACCCGACGCCCGAGGACTACGGTGCAGACATGACCACACACGCCGGAGACACCCCCGATCGACCCGACCGGCCGTGGACCGCCCACTACACCCCGGGCACCACGCACGACCTCGACTACGGCACCACCACGCTCATCGACCAGTTCGACGACGCCGTGAGCACCTACTCCGACCGGCCCGCGACCGAGTTCTTCGGCCGCCTGACCTCCTACTCCGAGATCGGCAGCCGGGTCCGCCACGCGGCCGAGGGACTGCGTCGACTCGGGGTGGGCCGCGGGGACCGGGTCGCCGTGCTGCTGCCCAACTGTCCGCAGGGGATCGTCGTGTTCTACGCCGCGCTGCGGATCGGCGCGATCGTGGTCGAGCACAACCCGCTCTACACCGCCGACGAGCTCGAGGGTCCGTTCGCCGACCACGGCGCGAAGGTGGTGGTGACCTGGAACGTCGTCGCCGGCATGGTGCGCGACCTGGCCGACCGCCCCGGCACGGAGATCGAGCACATCGTCGCCGTCGACCTGCTCGACGAGCTCCCCGCGGCCAAGCGCCTGGCCCTCAAGTACCTGCCCGTCCCCTCGCTGCGCGCCTCGCGGGCCAGGCTCTCCGCTCCCGCCCCCGGGACCCTGGACTGGCGCGATCTGGAGACCGGGCCGGAGCTGGACTTCTCCCATCCGCGCCCGCGGGCCGACGACCTCGCGCTGATCCTGTACACCTCCGGCACCACCGGCACACCCAAGGGAGCCACGCTCTCGCACGCCAACCTCGTGGCGAATGCCAAGATGGGCGAGGCCTGGGTGCCCGAGCTCGAGCTGGGGCGCGAGCGGTTCCTGGCCTCGCTGCCGATGTTCCACGCCTATGGGGTGACGATGTGCGTGGTGTTCGGCATCGCCCAGGGCGCGCGGCTGCAACTCGTGCCGACACCCGACATGGCCCTCATCATGCCGATATTCGCCAAGGACCTGCCCACCTTCATCCCGGCGGTCCCGCCGATCTACTCCAAGATCCTCGAGGAGGCCGACCGGCGGGGGATCTCGCTGCGGGGCGTACGGCACTCGTTCTCGGGGGCGATGAGCCTGCCCGCCGAGCTCATCGAGAGGTGGGAGGCCGCGACCGGGGGCCTGCTCGTGGAGGGGTACGGCATGACCGAGACCTCGCCCATCACGGTGGGCAACCCCATGTCGACGGCGAGGCGGGCCGGCAGCATCGGCGTGCCCTTCCCGGACACCGACATCCGCGTCGCCCACAAGGACGACCCCACCGTGGACGCCGCTCCGGGCGAGCCCGGCGAGCTGTTGGTCAGGGGCCCGCAGGTCTTCCCGGGCTACTGGCGTAACCCCGCGGCCACCGCCGAGACCTTCCACGAGGGCTGGCTGCGCACCGGCGACGTGGTGGTCCAGGACGCCGACGGCTTCCTCCACGTGGTGGACCGCATCAAGGAGATGATCGTCACCGGCGGGTTCAACGTCTACCCCTCCGAGGTGGAGGCGGTCCTGCGCAGGGCCCCGGGCGTGGCCGACTGCGCGGTGGTGGGCCGGCGCGGACCGGACGGGGGCGAGCAGGTCGTGGCCGCGGTCGTGCTCGAACCGGGCACCGAGCTCGACGCCCCGGCCCTGCGCGCCCACTGCAAGGCCTCACTCGCCGGGTACAAGGTCCCCCGGGAGTTCGTGGCGCTGGGCGAGCTGCCCACCAACCCGATGGGCAAGGTCCTGCGCAAGAAGGTCGCCGAGCAGCTCTGACGGGAGCCGCGACGCCCGCACCCGCGACGCTCCACACCGTCGACGCTCCTCACCGTCGGCGCCCCACACCGTCGGCGCCCCACACCGTCGAAAAGAGCGTCCCGCACACATCGGCCGAGAAGAGGGTGAGCGGAACGCTCTTCTCGACGGAGAGGCGGGCGCCGGGGGCGGGCGCCGAGGGCTCGCGGGTTACTCGTGCCCCGGCTGGGGCAGGTCCTCGGTGAGGTGGCGGAACGCGTCCAGGTTGCGCAGCGGCTCACCGCGCGAGACGCGCCACTCCCACTCGCGGCGGATCGAGGTGTGGAAGCCGGTCTCGAGCAGGATGTTGAAGTCGTGATCCGCCGCCTCGAGCACCTGGCCCAACACGCGGTCGAGCTCCTCCTCGGTCACCGCGACCAGCGGCATCCGGCCCACCAGGTAGATGTCGCCGTTGTTGTCCAGCGTGTACGCCACCTGGTACAGCCGACGGTTGCGCCGCAGCAGGTACTTGTAGACCCTCTCGAAGTCCTCGTCGGGCTTGCGGCAGACGAATGCCTCGATCCGCACGCTCTCCCGGTTCACCGTCAGATGGCAGGCGGTCTTGAGCCGCTTCTCCCCCGGCAGCTGGACCACGAAAACGCGGCCGTCGGCCAACGTCGACTCGATGTCCCGCTCCACCAGGAAGCGTCGGATCAACTCGAGGGTGGGGCGGTCGACGTCGTCGGCACCGCGCGGCGCGGACCCGCCGTCGTCGTCCATGCGCTTGTTCTCGGTGGGGTCGATCATGGTGACTCCTTCGGTTCGACGGCCCGGACTCGTGAGCGATTCGTCACGGGGGCTTGTTCGGACGGGGCCGGGTTCGCGGGCCGGGGTCGCGGGCCGCGCCGCTGCGGTCCGGATTCGCGCGCCG
>NZ_JAALEE010000400.1:0-3429 GCF_014145265.1 Dietzia sp. CW19
GCCACGCCCGCCGCGGCCGCCACGGCGTTGCCGCCGTAGGTGCCGCCCTGCGATCCGGGCCAGGCCTTGGCCATGATCGCCTCGGGAGCGGCGATCGCGGAGATAGGGAAGCCCGAGGCGATCCCCTTGGCGGTGATGATGACGTCCGGGACCAGGCCCTCGGTGTGCTGATGGCCCCAGAACCGGCCGGTGCGCCCGATGCCGGCCTGGACCTCGTCGAGCACGAGCAGCGCGCCGATCCGGTCGGCGCGGTCGCGCAGCCCCTGCAGGTAGCGCGGCGGGGTGGCCATGTAGCCGCCGTCGCCGAGCACGGGCTCGATGAGGAACGCCGCGATCTCGCGGGCGTCGACACGGGAGGCCATGAGGTAGTCCAGCTCGGCGAGCGCGAAGTCGATCGCGTCGTCCTCGCTCCACCCGTGCCGCAGGGCGTGCGGGAACGGGGTCATCACCACCCCGCCCATGAGGGGGGAGAAGCCGGCGGAGAAGCGCGTCCCGGCGGTGGTGAGGCTCGCGGCGGCGACGGTGCGTCCGTGGAAGCCGCCCTGGACGGTGACGATGTTGGGCCGGCCGGTGGCCATGCGGGCCAGCCGGACGGCGGCCTCGACCGCCTCGGAGCCGGAGTTGGCGTAGAAGACCGAATCGATCCCCTCGGGCAGGTGGTCGCCGAGCTTCTCCGTCAGCTGCAGCAGCGGTTGGTGCATGACGGTCGTGTACTGCGCGTGGATGATCTTCCCGCACTGCTCCCGCGCGGCGGCGACCACGTCGGGGTGGCAGTGGCCGGTGCTGGTCACGCCGATGCCGGTCGTGAAGTCCAGGTAGTCGCGGCCGTCGGTGCCGTGGATCCACGAGCCGAGGGCGTGGTCCACCACGACGGGCGTGGCCTGCTTGAGAAGGGGCGACAGATGCGCGGTCATGGGGCCAGTGTGTGACCCCTCCGGGCAGATTGTCAACAATCCGACGATCTGCGGGGGGGCGGTCGCGGGCACGCTACGGTGTGTCCATGACGCAGCAGCACCGGTCCCCGCACACGCGACCGACAGTCGTCCTCCTCACCGCCGACGGCGTCGTCCCGCCCACCCACCTGGACGAACTCCGCGGACTCGCCGACGTGCGGGAGTGCACCGCCGACACCCTGGCCGAGGCGCTGCCCGGCGCCGAGGTGCTCTTCGTGTGGGACATCTTCTCCGACGCGTTGGCCTCCGCCTGGCACGCCGCCGACGCGCTGCGATGGGTCCATGTGGCCGCCGCCGGGGTCGACACGCTGCTGTTCGACGAGCTGCGCGACTCCGACGTCTCGGTCACCAACGCGCGTGGTGTGTTCGACGGGCCCATCGCGGAGTACGTCCTGGCCTGCGTCCTCGCCCACGACAAGCAGCTGCACCGGACGGAGGCACTGCAGCGCGCCGGGGTGTGGCGCCACCGCGAGACCACCCGCGTGGCGGGACGCCGCGCCCTCGTCGTGGGGACCGGGGGGATAGGCCGGGCCACCGCGCGGCTGCTCAGGGCGGTGGGCGTGGACGTCCGTGGGGCGGGGCGTCGACCTTCCGACGACGACGAGGACTTCGGCGTCGTCCTGGACTCGGCCCGACTGGCCGGGCACCTGGGCGATGTCGACCACCTGGTCATGGTGGCCCCGTTGACCGAGGCCACCCGAGGGATGCTCGGGCCGGCCGAGTTGGCGGCGCTCCCGGACGGCGCCCACGTGATCAACGTGGGGCGGGGCCAACTGGTCGACCAGGAGGCCCTCACGCAGGAGATCGCGGCGGGCAGACTCTCGGCGCACCTGGACGTCCTCGTCGTCGAACCGCTCCCCGACGGCGACCCGCTGTGGACCCTCGACGGCGCGCACGTCAGCCCCCACATGTCGGGCGACGTGGTGGGCTGGCGGGACACCCTCTCGGAGCAGTTCCTCGACCACCTGCGCACCTGGGCGGACGGCGGCGAGCCCGGTCCGCTGGTCGACAAGAACCGGGGATACGTCAGCGGCTGACCGGTTGTCCGTGACCGTGGTCACTTCTACGGTCGGGGCCAGAGGCGGGCCGACAGGGCCCCGCCCCCGACCGAGAGGAGACGCATGACACTGGCCGTCGACGGCTACGTGACGCGCGTGACCAGCCCCCCGATCATCATCGATCGACCGGACCCGGTGGTGTGGTCCCGATCCGGCGATCCCGAGGTCCAGCGGTTCGCCGAACGCGGCTACGTGCAGAGGGAGGGCGCGATGGACGCGGGCAGAGTGGACGCCTGCCTCGAGGAACTGCACCGCATCGGTGCCGACCCCGCGATGGCCGCCGACCCCCGGGTGATCCGCGAGGCGGGCAGCGACGCGGTCCGCTCCATCTTCGACGTCCACACCCTGAGCGAGGTCGTGTGGGAGGCGGTCGAGCACTCCGGTGCGGTCGACCTGGCCCGCGAGATCCTCGGCTCCGACGTCTATGTGCACCAGAGCCGCCTGAACTACAAGCCCGGGTTCGCCGGCGGCGCGTTCTACTGGCACTCGGACTTCGAGACCTGGCACGCCGAGGACGGGATGCCCCGCCCCCGCGCGTGCAGCGCCTCCCTCGCGCTCACCCGCAACGAGGTGTACAACGGCCCGCTGATGATCATGCCGGGCACCCAGAAGTACTTCGTGCAGTGCGCGGGCGAGACGCCGGAGGACTACTACAAGGAATCCCTCGTGGCCACGGCGCCGAGCGTGGGGGTGCCGTCCGAGGAGCACATCTCGGAGCTGTACCGCTCACACGGACTGGACGTGCTCACCGGCGGCGCCGGCTCGATGACGGTGTTCGACTGCAACACACTGCACGCCTCCGGCGGGAACATCAGCCCGGTGCCGAGGGCGAACGTCTTCATCGTGTTCAACAGCGTCGAGAACGGCCTGGCCGACCCCTTCGCGGGTACTCCACCGCGGCCCGACTTCCTCGCCCGGCGCTGAACCCGGTCGGAGCTATCGCGCCCCCGGGGCGTCGAGCCCCAGACCGAGGGCGGCCTCGGTGAACGCTCCGACGAAGGCCTGCAGGGGTCGGCGCCGGGCGTCCCGCTCCCGGTACGCGATCGAGACCGTCCTGGTAAGGGCATCGCGCAGCGGTATCACGTCCACGTCCGCGGTCGAGGTGCCCAGCCCGAGGTCGGAGGCCAGGGTCACGCCGAGGCCCGCGGCGACCAGGGCGAGTGCGGTCGACTGCTCACCGGCCTCGTGACGGATGTCCGGTTCGAACCCCGCCTCCCGGCAGGCGAGCCGCACCGCCCTGCCGAAGTGCGAGCGCGGGTGGGCCAGCACCCAGGGTTTGCCCGCGAAGTCGCGCAGCGCCACCTCGCCGGCGTCGATCGACCCGCGGGGGGCCACGAGGTGCAGTGACTCCACGGCGATGGGTGTCCGGGTGAGCTCGGGGACCCGGGCCATCGTGTAGCTGGAGTAGTCCAGGACGA
>NZ_JAALEE010000400.1:3562-6837 GCF_014145265.1 Dietzia sp. CW19
CGGCTGCGCACCTCGATCCCCGGGTGGTCCCGGGCGAGCACCCGGATCCCGGCGGGCAGCAGGGTCGTGGCCACCGATGCCCAGACCCCGGCCGTGAGGGTCGTCCCGACCCCGGCCCGGGCCGATTCCATCGCGTGCCCGGCGTCCTCCACCGCGGCCAGGATGGTCTCCGCGTGCCCGGCCAGGACCAACCCGGCCTCGGTGAGCCCGATCCGGCGGCCACGACGCTCGAACAGGGGGGTCCCCGCCTCCCGTTCGAGAAGAGCGAGCTGTTGGGACACAGCGGAGACCGTGTAGTCCAGGGCCCCGGCGACGGCGGTCACGGTCCCGCGACGCTCGAGTTCGCGGAGCAGTCTGAGTCGGTGCAGTGACGGCTCCATGGCCCCGAGCGTAGGGGCTGACCGGGGACAGTGCAGAAAAAGTGAACGGTCGGGTCCATCGATTCTCGCTGGACCCGGGCCCGTCCCCGCTCCCATGCTTGAGGGACCCCGCCGGAGAGTCGGGACGAGGCGTTTCAGGAGGCGAGCACCATGACATCCATCGAGATTCCGGGTTTCACCGCGACAACCGGGTCGGTGCCGGTGGCAGTGCCGGCTCCACCCGCGGAGGGTCCCGCCACCCGCGAACCGTACCTGCGGCTGCACTGGAAGGACGACGTCACCGGCGCCCGAGGGTTCCTCGTCGTGGACACCCTCGTCGGTGGCCTGGCCACCGGCGGGACCAGGATGCGGGCCGGCTGCACCCTGGGTGAGGTGGAGGACCTGGCCCGCGGCATGACCCGCAAGACCGCGGCCTTCGACCTCCCCGTCGGCGGTGCCAAGGGCGGGATCGACTTCGACCCCAAGGATCCCCGCGCCGTGGAGGTGCTGGGCCGGTTCTGCGAGGCGATGCGCCCGTTCCTCGACCGTCACTGGGTGACCGCCGAGGACCTGGGGGTTCCGCAGCACCTGATCGACGAGGTCTTCGCCGGGCTGGGGATGCGGCAGTCGTACCACGCCGCCATCGAGCGCTCCGAGGATCCCGCCGCGACCGCCGCACGTATCTTCCGCGGGCTCACCGCCGAGGTGCCCGGCGGGTTGCTCGGCGACGTGATCGGCGGGTACGGCGTGGCGCAGGCGTGTCTGGCCGCGGCGTACGTGCGCGGCTGGGACGTCGGACGCACCACCGTCGCGGTCCAGGGCGTGGGCACGATGGGCGGCGCTGCCGCCTGGTACCTGCACGAGGCCGGGATGACCGTGGTGGCGGTGGCCGACGCCGCCGGGACGCTCTACGACCCGGCGGGCCTCGACATCCCCGCGCTGCTGGCCACCCGCGACCGCTTCGGTGAGATCGACCGGGGAGCCGTCCCCGCCCGCGTCCAGCGGCTGGAGCGGGACCAGATCATCGGGATGGACGTCGACGTCCTGGTCCCCGCCGCGGTCTCGTACGCCATCACCGCGGACAACTGCGCGTCCGTCAGCGCGTCGATCGTGGTGGAGGCCGCCAACGCCGCCACCACCATCGACGCCGAACTCGACCTGACCGCGCGCGGGATCGCGGTGCTGCCGGACTTCGTGGCCAACGCCGGCGCGGTGGCCTGGGCCTGGTGGCTGATCCTCGGAGAGGTCGACGAGCAGCCCGGGACCTCGTTCCTGCGGCTCAGCCGGGAGATGACGGCCAAGGTCTCGGACCTTCTCACCGCCTGGACGCCCGCGGACGGCCCGGTGCGGTGGACGGCGGACGTCTCGCACCTGGTGCGTCAGGTCCCGACGGTCGTGGTGCCCTGACCGAGGGGGCTCGAACCCCTGGCCGTCTGAGCACCCCAGGCGCGCGACCACCGCAGCCGCACACGGGAAGACCGTGTGCGGCTGCGGTCGCGGCGGGGTGGGTGAGGAGGTCGGTCAGGCCCCGGGCTCGGCCCCTGCCTCCGCGTTCTCCTCGGACACCCCGTTCTCCTCGGACGCCCCGTTCCCCTTGCCGATGGCGGTGTGCAGCCGCGCCCGGCGGGGGGAGTCGTCCGTGCCCAGCAGGAGATCGATGGTCAGGCCCAGGCGGCTGTTGACGTCCGCCGCCGAGGACCGCCTGGTGAGCCAGGAGACGAGGTTGGACATCCACACGTCGGAGACCACGCGGGCGATCGAGAGCTGGACCTCGTCCGGTTCCCCCTGGGCCATGGCGCGGGCGATGATCCGGTCCATGTAGAAGCCCACCTCCTCGACCTCGTTGGCCACCGACGCGTCGGCGAACATGAACGCCCGGGTCATGGCCTCGGTGAGGTTGGGATCGCGCTGCATGGACTTGGTGATCATGTCCACCACGACCTTCATGCGCTCCTGGGCGGTGTCCCCGGGCGGGGCCGAACGCTCCGTGCGCTGGTCCAGGCGGCGGAACTCGCGGGCCAGTGCGGAGACCAGGAGGTGGACCTTGGAGGGGAAGTAGCGGTAGAGCGTGCCCACCGCGACCTCGGCCTTCTCGGCCACCGCGCGCATCTGCACCGCCTCGTACCCGCCCTTGGCGGCCAGGGCCAGCGTGGCGTCGAGGATCCGGCGACGGCGCTCCCGCTGCGACGAGGTGCTGGGCTCGTCGCCGCGGGGCGCGGGATCAGACGCGGCAGGACCGGAACCGGTCTCGGTCGAGCTCTTGGTCATGAGGCGAGCCTCCTGGGCTGGCGAGCGGCCGATGGGGGCCGGGTTCGGTGTTCACGTCCTGCTGGTGCATTCTAGAACACGGTTGTTAGAACACGTTCTACTATGGGGGAGAGCGCCGGTCCGCGGACCGGCGCCGGTTCGAACCCCGTCTCGACGAGGAGCCACCGTGAGCATCGCCACCACCCCGGATCAGACCGAGATCCAGAACTCGATCAAGTCCTGGGCGAAGTCCGTCGATCCCGTGGACACAGTACGCGCCCAGGAGACGGACCCGGACGCCTGGAAGGCGCATTGGCCGCAGTTGGCCGGATTGGGGATCTTCGGCGTGGCCGTCGCCGAGGAGCACGGCGGGGCCGGGGCCGAGATCGTCGACCTGGCCTGCATGCTCGAGGAGGCCACCGCCCGGATGGCCCCGGGCCCGATCCTGTCGACCGCCCTCGCGGGCGTCCTGGTCTCGCGTGCCGGGGGCCGGGTGGCCTCCGCGCTGGGCGAGACCATCGCCGAGGGCGGACTGCCCGTCGGCGTCTGCCTGGGCCTCGGCACGGCGACGCTCACGGGCTCGGACACAGCGGGCTCGGACACAGCGGGATCGACCACAGCGGGATCGACCACGGTGACCGGCGATCCTGGTGTCGCCTACGGCGGGAA
>NZ_JAALEE010000401.1:0-3713 GCF_014145265.1 Dietzia sp. CW19
GACGATCTCCGAGGCGTTGGCACGGATCGCCGCGGGGACGTGGTCGAGCCAGCCGGTGGCGAGCCCGGTGCGCAGCGTCAGACCGCCCACCGCCACCGGATCGAGGACCCACGGGGTGCCGTGCTCCCGCGCCGAGCCGATCGCGGCGTGCATGCCCTCGACCTGCTCGGCTGTCGGGTTGCCCACGTTGACCAGCACCCCTGAGGCGACCGCGGCGAAGTCGGCGGCCTCCTCGGGGTGGTCGACCATCGCGGGAGCCGCACCGGCCGCCAGCAGAACGTCGGCCGTGATCTGGCGGACCACCGAGTTGGTCAGGCAGTGCACGAGCGGTTCGGCCCTGCGCATCTCCGAGACCAGGTGCACGATGTCGACGGAACTGGAACTGGAACTGGAACTGGAACCGGAGCCGGGTGCGGACATACCCCCAGTGTGCCGCCCCCGGCCGGACACGGGACGGAATAGGTCCCGCGGGGCGTGGGTTGGACCGGTCATGACCCCCTCCCCGATGCCCCTGTCCGTGATCGATTTCGCCTCCGTCCGCCCCGGTCAGTCCGTCGGGGAGGCGCTGCAGGACTCGGTGGCGTTGGCGTGCAGGGCCGAGGAGCTGGACTACGAGAGGGTCTGGTACTCCGAGCACCACAACATGGGGTCCATCGCCTCCTCGGCGCCGGCGGTGCTCATGGCGCACATCGCCTCCCAGACCGAGCGGATCCGCCTGGGCTCCGGTGGGGTGATGCTGCCCAACCACTCGCCGCTCGTGATCGCCGAGCAGTTCGGCACGCTCGCCGAGCTGCACCCGGACAGGATCGACCTGGGGCTGGGGCGCGCGCCCGGCACCGACCAGCAGACGTTCCGCGCCCTGCGTCGCGAGCCGTCGGCCGCCGAGCGCTTCCCCGACGACGTGCGTGAACTGCAGGCCTTCCTGGGGGACTCCCCGTCGGACCTCGCCCGCACCCGCGGGATCATCGCAACCCCGGGCCGGGGCACCAGGGTTCCCCTCTACATCCTCGGATCCTCGTTGTTCGGCGCCCAGCTCGCCGCGAAGTTCGGCCTGCCGTACGCGTTCGCCTCGCACTTCGCGCCCGATGCGCTCGAGCAGGCCTCGGCGGTCTACCGCGACCGGTTCGAGCCCAGCGACCAGCTGGCCGAGCCGTACATGATCGCCGCGGTCAACGTGGTGGCCGACGACGACACCGGGCGCGCGGCCCGCGAACTGCACTGGTACCGCCGCCAGCGCGTCAAGCTCATGGCCGGTCGCGGGCGCCACTTCTCGGACGAGGAGCTGGACATGGTGATGGAGTCGGCCGCCGGTCGCCAGATCCTGCACATGATCACCTACACCGCAGTGGGTGACGGTCCCGAGGTGCGCGACTACCTGCGCGACTTCGCCGAGCGCGCGGGCGCGGACGAGCTGATGATCGCCCCCGTGGGGTCGACCCGTGAGCGGGTTCACGGCACGTTGGACGTGCTGCGCCGGGCCTGGAACGACTGAGATGTCGGCGGCCGAGTGCCGTTGGTCACGTATTCCCAGCGCGTGCCTACTCACGGGTAGCCGTGGGTGCCAGTCAGGCCTAGAGTTGATCCATGGCCATTTCTGATGTAGGCGAGTACGCGCACCTCTCTCCCGAGCAGATCGACGAGCTGGGGCGGGAACTCGACGCGATCAGGGCCGACGTGATCGCCTCTCGCGGGGAACGGGACTACCGCTACATCCACAGCGTGATCCGGCTGCAGCGGGGGATCGAACTGGGAGCCCGCGCGGTCCTGTATCTCGGCGCGCGGAACCGCACGGCCTGGGCGCTCGGCACGGGAGCCCTGGCCGTGGCCAAGATCCTCGAGAACATGGAGATCGGTCACAACGTCCTGCACGGACAGTGGGACTGGATGAACGATCCGGAGATCCACTCCACCACGTGGGAGTGGGACCTGGTCGGCAGCTCCGCCGACTGGAAGCACACCCACAACTACCTCCATCACAAGTTCACGAACATCGTCGGGCTGGACGACGACGTGGGGTTCGGCGTCCTGCGGGTCACGCGTGACGTGCCGTGGGAGCCCCGGTACTCCGCCAACCTCCTGATCAACACCGTGTTGATGCTGGGGTTCGAATGGGGGATCGGGCTGCAGCACGTCCGGTTCCAGGACGCGTTCCCGGGTTCCGGTGCCACGCCCGCCGACCGCCGTACCGCCAAGGCGTTCCTGCGGAAGGCGGGCAAGCAGGTCCTCAAGGACTACGTCCTGTTCCCCGTGCTCGCGGGGCCGTCCGGCCGGCAGGCGCTCACGGCGACCGTCACCGCGAACATCATCCGCAACATCTGGACCAACGCGGTGATCTTCTGCGGCCACTTCCCGGACGGGGCGGAGAAGTTCACCCCCAAGGACGTGAAGAACGAGACGCAGGCCGAGTGGTACCTGCGCCAGATGCTCGGCAGCGCCAACCTCGACGGCGGCCCCGTCATGAACCTCATGTCGGGCAACCTGTCGTTCCAGATCGAGCACCACATGTTCCCCGACCTGCCGTCCAACCGGTACTCGGAGATCTCGCTGCGGGTCCGGGACCTGTGCGAGCGGTACGACCTGCCGTACGTGAGCGGGCCGCTGTGGAAGCAGTACCTGCAGTCGTGGCGCACCATCGCCCGGCTCTCCCTGCCCGACAAGTACCTGCACCGGACCGCCGACGACGCGGCGGAGACCCGCAGCGAGAAGATGTTCGACCGGATGCCGCAGATGCCGGGCCTGGCGACGGCCCTGGCCGCGTTCCGGAACAAGGGGCGCCCCCAACTGGTCCGCTGACCGCTTTGGCAGACTGTCCGGCATGTCGCTGAAGAGCATGCTGGAGTCCGCCTCGCGCGGCGGGAGCGTCGAGATCACGGACGGTTGGACGCAGGGCCGCGCGATCTACGGAGGCCTGACCGGGGCCCTGCTCCTCGCGTCGATCAAGGGTCGCCTGAAGGACGCGGCCGGGTCGGCGTCGGGGTCTTTACATCCGTTGAGGTCGTTCACCGTCTCGTTCGTCGGTCCCGCCACGACGGGCGCGGTCGAGGTCCACGCCGAGATTCTGCGGGTCGGGAAGAACGTCACGCAAGCCCAGGCCACGCTGCGGCAGGACGGAGCGATCGTCGCCACGGCGCTCGCGGCGTTCGGGAAGCACCGCGAGTCCACCATCGTGGTGCCACCGAGGCATCCCATGCCGGAGTTGCCCGAGCCCGGGACCATCGAGCCGTTCCCCTACATCGAGAAGATGACCCCGGAGTTCTACCGGTTCCTCGCGTTGAGGCAGGTCGGCGGCGCCCTACCGTTCAGCGGAGCCGAGACCGGAGACCTCTCGGGCTGGGCGCAGCTGCGCGAGGCCCCGGAGGAGTTCCACGAGGAGCATCTGCTGGTGCTCGCGGACGCGTGGCCACCCGCGACCATCCAGATGCTGTCCGGGTTCGCACCCGCCAGCAGCCTGACCTGGACGCTGGAGCTGGTGGCGGAGATCGGCCCCGACACGATCCCGCCGGAGGCGCTGTTCGCCTACGAGGCGACCACCGATGCCTCCCGCGACGGGTACGCGCACACCCACGCCATGATGTGGCGACCGGACGGGGCCCTGACGGCGATCAGCCGCCAGACCATCACCGTGTTCGGGTGACGGCCGGCGGCTGATCGGTCGGCGGCGGGACTCAGCCGGCGGCGCGGCTGGCCCTGCGTCGATCGCCGCCACGCGGCTG
>NZ_JAALEE010000402.1:0-2242 GCF_014145265.1 Dietzia sp. CW19
CGCCCGGTCGGCGGACACCAGGGCCCAGCGGTGGTCGTCTGCTCCGGTGGCGGGGTCCTCGTCGTCGTCACCCAGGGAGCTCGCGGCACGCGCCAGGTAGTCGTCGACCACCTCGCCGTTCTCGGGGCCCAGCGCGTCGCTCATCACCCCGGGGCTGCGCGGGAGCTCGGTGCGCAGCGCGGTGAGGACGGCGACCAACGCCAGGACGATCACCACCCCGACACCCGCGATCCTGAGGACCCGCAGGCCGGCCGATCGGGGGGTCGTCCGACCGGTGCCCCGGGGCCTGCTCACGCCGCGCGGAGGGCGTCCAGCGCGTGCTGGAGGTCATCGGGGTACGAGCTCGCGAAGTCCACGCGCTCACCGGTGCCCGGGTGGTCGAACCCGAGCCCCACCGCGTGGAGCCACTGCCGCTCCAACCCGAGCCGCCTCGCCAGCACCGGATCGGCGCCGTAGGTCAGGTCCCCCGCGCACGGGTGGTGCAGGGCGGAGAAGTGCACCCGGATCTGGTGGGTGCGCCCGGTCTCCAGCTTCACCTCGACCAGCGTCGCGGCCTGGTGCGCCTCGAGCGTGTCGTAGTGGGTGATCGAGTGCTTGCCGTCGGAGGTGACCGCGAACCGCCAGTCGCTGGAGGTGTGGCGGCCGATGGGGGCGTCGATGGTCCCGGACAGCGGATCGGGGTGTCCCTGGACCAGCGCGTGGTAGGTCTTGTCGACCGTGCGGTCGCGGAACGCCCGCTTGAGGAGCGTGTACGCGCGCTCGGAGGCCGCGACCACCATCAGGCCGGAGGTGCCCACGTCGAGGCGGTGGACGATCCCCTTGCGCTCCGACGGCCCCGAGGTGGAGATGCGGTACCCGGCGGCCGCCAGCCCCCCGATCACGGTGGGGCCGGTCCAGCCCACGGAGGGGTGGGCGGCCACGCCGACGGGTTTGTCGACGACGACGAGGTCGGCGTCGGAGTAGATGACCGACATCCCCTCCACCGGCTCGGCGACCACCGCCGGTTCGGCCCGCGGGTCGGGCATCTCGACCTCGATCCACGACATCCCGGTGAGCTTGTCGGACTTGCCCACGGCCCGGCCGTCGATCAGCACCTTGCCCTCGCCGGCGAGGTCGGCGACCGCGGTCCGGGAGATCCCGAGCAGGCGGGAGACGCCCGCATCCACCCGCATCCCGTCGAGACCGTCCGGGACGGGGAAGGTGCGCAGCTCACCCATGCGTTCCGCCCACGGTGTCGCCGCCGTCCCCGCCGTCACGACGCTCCGTCGCGGCGGAGTCCTCCGCCACCAACCCACGCGAGCCGTCGAACTCCACGCCCCTGAACACGGCGACGGCCACCACGATCACGCCGACGACCAGACTCGAGTCGGCCACGTTGAACACCGGCCACCACCCGACCGAGACGAAGTCCACCACGTGTCCGCGCAGCACCCCGGGCGAGCGGAGGTACCGGTCGACGAGATTCCCGGCGGCACCACCCAGGATCAACCCGAGTCCCCACGCCCACCACCGCGAGTGGACCCGGCGCGAGAACCACAGCAATCCCAGCACGACCAGTGTCGCCACGATGCTCAGGACGACGGTCGAGCCGGTCCCCATCGAGAAGGCCGCCCCGGGGTTGCGCAGGAGGAGCAGTCGTACGGTGTCGCCGACGATCCGGATCGGGTCCTGTCCCTCGAGTCCCCACACCGCAAGGGCCTTGGTCACCTGGTCCGCCGTCACGATCACCGCGGCGATCATCAGCATGACCACCGGCCCCGCCCTGAAATAGCCGGCACCGGCACCGCCGGGCGTCGTCCCCGTGGCGTCGGACCGCGTCCCGTTGGTCTCCGTCATGCGGTCCAGTATCCCTGATCCCCCGGCGGGGCCGGGTGGCCCGGTGGGTGGACCCTCTAGGATCGGGGGTCGTGAACCCCCGAACACCCCGTGCCTCCGGCCCTTCCCGACCCACGCGAGGCGGTCGCCGACTCCTCGTCACCGCGCTGGCCGCTGCGCTCGTGGCCTCCACGGCCGCGTGCTCGGACGGCGGGGACTCCCCCGGGGACGCGGCGGTCAGCGCGCAGGAGGACCAGGGCCTGGAGCCGGCGGTGGAGGTGGACCCCGGCCCCGCCCCGACGGTCGAGCTCCTCGACGAGGGCTCCGGGGACCTGAGGGTGTTGGCCTACGCCCCCTCGCGTGAGCCCGTGACCGTCGCCGTCACCAGGTCCGCGACGTCTCGCACGACCGTGCCGGGCTCGGAGCC
>NZ_JAALEE010000403.1:0-3012 GCF_014145265.1 Dietzia sp. CW19
CCCGCTCATCGAGCGGGGGCCGCCTCGTCGTCGGCCGATCTCGTGGTCGGTCGGCCTCGTGGTCAGTCGTGGTCAGTCGTGGGACGTGGTCACTCGTGGGCCGTGGGCACCGCACGGAAGCCGCCGTCGAGCACCACGAGCGGATCGCCGGGATCCTCCTCGTCGAACCAGGCGTCCAGCAGCCGCGCGACCACCAGGACGTGGTCGCCCGCCGGGACGAGACGATCGAGGGCGACCCGGAGTCGCGCCCGCCCGCCGTGGAGGAGCGGTTCACCGGTCTCGGCCCGGGTCCACAGGGAGTGGTCGGCGAACCGGCGGTGGGAGGGGCCGGCGAACCGGAGCGCGAGTGATCGGTCGGCCTCGCCCAGCAGGTGGATCACCGCGGTCCGGGCGTCGAGCACAGCCGCCAGGCTGGACGACGAGATCCCGACGTTGAAGCTCACCAGGGCGGGCCTCGACGACAGGCTGGACGGTGATGACGCGGTGAACCCCACCGGCCCGTCGGCGCCGTCGAGGGTGATGATCGTGACGCCGGCGGGATGCATACGCATCGCCCGCCGATGGGTCTCCGCCGGGACGGACTGGTGAGCGGTGGACAGGCTTCGTTCGGTCATACGAGAAGTCTGTGGGGGTCCGCTACGGATGTCGAACATTACTGTCGCGGTGACCGGAAAGGGTCAGGACACCGACAGCAGCCTCGACGGCAGCGCGCTCGTGGGGTCGGCCGAGATGGTGTCGAGCGCCACCGCCATGGCCGCCAGCTGCTGGATCCGCCCGCCCGCCGTCGACACCCTGAGTTCGGGTGCCCCGCCGGCGAGAGGGGTCTCCCGTGAGGCTCGCAGGAGGGGTCCCAGGTAGCGCGGGTGGTCCGTGAAGGCCTGTCCACAGAGCACCACCGAATCCGGCCGAGTGATGGCCGAGACCAACCCGACCAGGCGGCCGAGGATGGTCGCCCGCTCGACGAGGATCGCGTCGGCCATCGGGTCACCGTGTGACCGGGCCGCGAGCTCCGGCACCGACCCGACGGTGATCCCGCGGGCGGCCGCAGCCCGGACCAGTCCGGAATCGCCCACCACGTCCAGGAGGCCACCGCCGCGGTCGTCGAGGTAGGTGGTCGGCCCCACGGGGAGGTGGGCGAGTTCCGCCGAGCCGGCCCGTGGCAGGTGCACGGCGCCGTCGATCACGAGGGCGGAGCCCAGATGCTCCCGCGCGTAGACGACCAGCGTCGTGCCCGTGTGGGACTCGTGCCCCACGAGCAGCTCCGCCGCGGCCATCGCCTCGACGTGGGGGGCCACGGAGAAGGGCACCCCGATTCGATCGGCGAACAGGTCCGCCACCGGAACGTCCCGCCACCCCAGCAGGTCGTGGTCGATCCTGCCCGGCGCGGTGATCCTCGCGGCCGTGGCCACGCCGCCCCAGACCAGCCGGCGGTCCCGGTGGCCGTCGAGGAGCCGGAACGCGATCGCGGACAGCTCGTCCGCGATCACCTCCGGATCCCGGCCCGGGGTGGGGATCGCGTACTCGGACAGGATCCGGCAGGCGAGATCACTGATGGCGACCACGCACCGGCTGAGGCCGATGTGGACGGCCACCACCACGGGCCCGGCGGGATCGATCTCCACGGGGATGCTCGGCCGGCCCACGGAACCGTCGTGCATGAGTTCGGGTCGCTCGCGGATGACCCCGGAGGACAGCAGCGCTGCCGTGGCTCGGCTGACCGTCGCCACCGACAGGCCCGTGGACGCGGCCACCTCCGGACGGGTCACCGGCCCCCGGAACCGGATCGTGCGCATGACCCTGGCCGAGCTCACGTCGGACAAACGCAGGTCAGGGGCGGGTGATCGGGGTGTCATGGGGGAGAGGGTACCACAGCCTATAGACCGATCGGTCTACTCGTGTAATGGGTTTCCTTCCCGGTGACGGCAATTGTGGCCCCCCGTCTCCGTCCGGCCGCACGATGTGTCGGTCCGCACTCCGACCCGAGACACCTCAGGAGCCGTCCGTGGCCACCGACCCGACTCATCCGAACCCCGACCAGACTGGGTTGCACTTCCACTGGTTCCTGCCCACCTACGGGGACTCGCGCAACCTCGTGGCCGGGGGGCACGGCACGCTGATGTCGGGGGACCGTCCGGCGACCCTGCCGTATCTGCGGCAGATCGTCGCGGCGGCCGAGCACAACGGGTTCGAGTCCCTCCTCACTCCCACCGGCGCCTGGTGCGAGGACGCGATGATCACCACCGCTCTGCTCGCCGAGTCGAGCGACAGCATCAAGTTCCTCGTGGCGCTGCGCCCGGGGCTCATGAGTCCCACCCTCGCCGCGCAGATGGCGACCACCTTCCAGTGGCAGACCGGTGGCCGCCTGCTCCTCAACGTGGTCACCGGAGGCGAGTCCCGCGAGCAACGCGCCTATGGGGACTTCCTGGACAAGGAGGCCCGATACGCCAGGGCGGACGAGTTCCTCGAGATCGTCCGAGGACTCTGGGATTCGGAGAACCCGCTCTCCTACAGCGGTGACCACCTCGCCGTCGTCGATTCCGTCCTGGCGCGTCGACCGGACCCGGCGCCGCCGATCTTCTTCGGCGGCTCCTCCGCGGCCGGAATCCGCGTCGCCGCCCGCCATGCGGACACGTACCTGACCTGGGGCGAACCCCCCGCTGCCGTCGCCGGGAAGCTGGACCGGGTCCGGGACGCCGCGGCCGTTCACGGCCGGACACCCTCGTTCGGGATCCGGCTCCACGTGATCTCCAGGGACACCTCGGAGCAGGCGTGGGCCGAGGCCGATCGGCTCCTGGCGGGGATCGACCCCGCGGACGTGGCACGGGTGCAGGCCTCGCTGGCCGCCAGCGAATCGGAGGGCCAGCGCCGGATGCTCGACCTGCACGGCGGCCGGACCGGGTCGCTCGAGGTCTCGCCGAACCTGTGGGCCGGTGTCGGCCTGGTCCGCGGGGGCGCGGGGACCGCGCTCGTGGGCTCCCACGAGGAGGTCGCCGACCGGATCGCCGAGTACGA
>NZ_JAALEE010000404.1:0-1444 GCF_014145265.1 Dietzia sp. CW19
GCGGCATCCGGGTTGGCAGGACCGGGTCGAGGTGCCACAGCCCGCCCCGCCCGACCCGTGGCGGGATCCCCACGCCCCGGTGGGGTTCGGAACCCCCGCCCTGCAGGCGGCGGACGAGCCCGGACCGGAGGATCTGTCGGGTGCGGACGTGCCCCCGCAGCCGAGGCTCTCACTCTCCGAGGCTCTGTTCGAGCGGCGACTGAGCAGGCAGGCGCTGGCAGGGGCGACCGCCGCCGTCGCCGTCATCGCCCTCGTGGGAGGGGGGATCGGCGCGGTCGTGGCCGATTCCGCCCGCGTCCTCACCACGTCGACGGTCCGCATCGCCGACGCGCCGGCGAACGTCATCCGGCCCGACAACCCGGTCGGTGAGGTGGCGCAACGGGTCCAACCGGCGGTGGTCCACATCCAGGTCTCCACGGCCTCGGCCCGGGGTGAGGGCTCCGGCATCGTCATAGACCCGCAGGGCTACATCGTCACCAACAACCACGTCGTCACCATGGACGGCGCCGCCGACAGGGCGGACATCGACGTCGTCTTCCCGGACGGGTCCAGGGCATCGGCCGAGTTGGTCGGCCGCGACCCGGCGACCGACCTGGCGGTGCTGAAGGTCGACGACGTCCAGAACCTCACCGTCGCGACCCTCGGTGATTCCGATCGGGTGCAGGTGGGCGAACAGGTCGTCGCCATCGGGTCGCCCCTCGGCCTGGCCCGGACGGTCACCGAGGGCATCGTGTCGGCCACCCAGCGGCCGATCGCCCTGGGGGAGTCCACCTCCGACGGGGACGTGGTGATCGACGCCATCCAGACCGACGCGGCCATCAATCCCGGCAACTCGGGTGGTCCGCTCATCGACGCCAGCGGGGCGGTGATCGGGATCAACACCTCCATCTTCACCCAATCCGGCGGGTCGATCGGGCTCGGGTTCGCCATCCCCGTCAACGATGTGCGCGACATCGCCACCTCGCTCATGAGCGAGGGCTCCGTACGTCACGCGACCATCGGCGTGAACGCGCGCAAGGCGGAGAACGGCAACGTGGAGGGTGCGGAGCTGGTCAACGTGCGGGAGGGGTCGCCCGCACAGGAGGCCGGGCTCCGGGAGGGCGACGTGGTGACGAGTGTCGGGGAACGCGGTGTCCGGTCCTCCGACGAGCTCATCGTGGCCGTCCGACGGGCGGGCGCGGACGTCGACGTGCCGGTCGAGGTCATCCGCGACGGTGCACGGATCGAGGTGACCGTCCGACCCGTACTCGCCTGACCCGCTCGGGGCCGGCAGGTCGCCGGCGCCGGTGGCCGGTCGTCCGAGGTCGTGGTGCCGGTCGGTGCCGGGACGACGTATCCTCGGAGGCGATGTTCACTAACGTGGGGTGGTCCGAGCTCCTGGTGCTCGGCGTGATCGCGCTCGTGGTCCTGGGGCCCGAGCGCCTACCCGAGGCCGCCCGCTGGC
>NZ_JAALEE010000405.1:0-1021 GCF_014145265.1 Dietzia sp. CW19
GCCTCCGACGGGCTCACCCTCGACGTGGCCGAGGCGGCGGTGTTGCTGGCCGCGCGCGGAGACGATCTCGTCCGGCTGACCGGGCTGGCGGCCGCGCGTCGCGACGCCCGCCTCCTCGACGAGGGGCGTCCGGGGGTGGTGACGTATTCCCGCAAGGTGTTCGTCCCGCTCACCCGCCTGTGCCGCGACCGCTGCCACTACTGCACCTTCGTCACCGTGCCGGGGAAACTCCGGGCCGCCGGCGAGGGCATGTTCCTCGACCCCGACGAGGTGGTGGACCTGTGCCGGCGCGGCGCGGAGGCCGGGTGCAAGGAGGCGCTCTTCACGTTGGGTGACCGACCGGAGGACCGGTGGCCCGAGGCGAGGGAGTGGCTCGAGTCGCGCGGCTTCTCCTCGACGCTGGACTACGTCCGGGCCATGGCCATCCGGGTGTTGGAGGAGACCGGTCTGCTGCCGCACCTCAATCCCGGCGTGATGAGCTGGTCGGAGATGTCCACCCTCAAGCCGGTCGCACCGTCCATGGGGATGATGCTCGAGACCACGGCCACGAGGTTGTTCACCACCCCGGGTGCGTGTCACCACGGCAGCCCGGACAAGGACCCGGCCGTGCGGCTGCGCACCCTGACCGACGCGGGGCGTCTCGCGGTGCCGTTCACCTCGGGGATCCTGGTGGGGATCGGGGAGAACAGGACCGAGCGGGCCGACAGTCTGCTCGCGCTGGCCGGGCTGGCCAGGGAGTTCGGACACCTCCAGGAGGTGATCGTCCAGAACTTCCGGGCCAAGCCCGACACCGCCATGCGCGACTCGGCCGACGCGGACACCGACGAGTTCCTCGCCGCGATCGCCGTCGCGCGCCTGGTGCTCGACCCGCGGGTCGCCGTCCAGGCCCCGCCGAACCTGGTCGACCGGCAGGACGTGCTGGCCCTCATCGGCGCGGGGGTGGACGACCTGGGCGGCATCTCCCCGCTCACACCCGACCACGTCAACCCCGAGCGGCCGTGGCCGCATCTGGAGGGACTGA
>NZ_JAALEE010000406.1:0-1793 GCF_014145265.1 Dietzia sp. CW19
CCGATGCTCACCGCGGTGGCCGGCGGTGACGACGCCCTCGCGAGCGAGCTGGACCGGATGGGCGCCGAGCGGGTCCTGCGGGTCGGCGAGGTGACGTTCACACCCGACGACGGCGAGGTGGTCGACGCCCCGGAGGACCGCTCCGAGCTGGAGTCGCTCACCGGGATCACGTTCGAGTCCGAGCAGGAGATCCCGGGCGACCGCGTGGACGACGTCACCGTCCATCAGGCCCCGGGTTCGCCGTCGCTGATGGTCGTCGGGGAGTTCACCGCCGGCGGCGACACCGCGTCGGATGTCGAGGAGTTCTCGGCGGGAGGACCCGCCTGGTCGGCGGAGGAGGCCCCGCGGGTTCTCGTGTACGACCGGACCCCGGTGGCCGCGGTGGCGACCGCCGTCTCGAGCGGAGCGGCCGTCTCCCACCTCCGGGCTCCGGACCCGCGGGTCGACGGCGGCTCGGTCGAGGCGGTCATGGACGCCGACACCGTGATCGCCCTCGGGCCCGGATGGGGCACCGAGGACGAGCTGGCCGACCGGGTGGAGAAGGCCCGCTCCGTCCCCCAGCTCCCCGGCGGGGGACAGCTGTTGTTCCCGGGCCGGCGCTTCGTGGCGGCATACGGGTCGCCGATCACCCCGGCCCTCGGCATCCTCGGCGAGCAGGGTCCGGAGGAGAGCGCGGAGCGGGTGCGGCAACTGGTCGAGGAATACCAGCCGTACTCACCGGAGCCGGTGATCCCCGCGTTCGAGATCATCGCCACCGTCGCCTCCACATCCCCCGGAGCGGACGGCAACTACACCAACGAGTGGGCGCCGGAGGAGTTCGAGCCCCTCATCGACGCGATCACCGAGGCCGGTGGCTACGCGGTGATCGACCTGCAGCCCGGGATGGCGGACCTCCTCGACCAGGCGCGGTTGTTCGAGGAGTTGCTCAGGCGGCCCAACGTGGGGTTGGCGCTGGACCCCGAGTGGAAGCTCGAACCCGGCCAACGCCCGGGGGCCCAGATCGGCAGTGCGAGCGCCGAGGAGATCAACCGGGTCACGCACTGGCTCGCCGATCTCACCCGCGACACCGGGGGGCCACAGAAGCTGCTCATCCTGCACCAGTTCAGCCTGGCGATGATCACCGACCGGGAGGACATCGACACCTCACGGCCCGAGGTGGCGATCTCCCTCCACGCCGACGGGCACGGCACCCCGGAGATGAAGCTGGAGACGTGGGAGGTCCTGCAGCAGGGGCTGTCCCCGGACATCTGGATGGCCTGGAAGAACTTCTACGACGAGGACACGCCGACCTTCACCGCGGAGCAGACCATGGCGGTCGAACCCCGGCCGTGGTTCGTGTCCTACCAGTAGGTCGGCTCTCCGCCGGGGCGCGGGTTCGTCAACCGCGGATGATCCGCTCGGCGACGTGCTGGCCCGCCATCCCGTGGACACCGGGCCCGGGGGGCGTGGACCCGGAGGCGTGCCACACCCCCGGGACCCCGGTCGCGAAGGGATCCGCCCGTGGAACCGGACGGGCGATGAGTCCGCGCAGGTCGACGCGGCCCGCGGCGATGTCGCCGCCCTCGTAGTTCGCGTTGTGTCGGCCCATCCGCGACGCGGGCGTACAGCGGGTCGACACCACCACGTCGCGGACGCCGGGAGCGACCTCCTCCAGGGCGCGGAGGACCTGCTCGGTCTGGTCCAGCTCGGAGTAGGCGGGCACGTGTGCGTACGTCCACAGGGGTCGTCGTCCGTCGGCGGCGACCCTCCCCGGGTCCACCACCCACGGTTGGGAGACGAGGACCATCGGCCGG
>NZ_JAALEE010000037.1:0-7840 GCF_014145265.1 Dietzia sp. CW19
CGCCTACCGCGCCGCGGTCCCCGGGGCGGGTGACCCCCTCCCCGCCGAGGGCACCGTCCTGCGCCCGGGCGCCGACGTGGTCTCGAGCGCCCCGGAACTGGCCCGGCTCACCCTGAACATCGCGCAGACCCACCACGACGCCCGCGTCTCGGGCGCCGGCAGGTTGGTCTACGGCGGCCACACCATCGGACTCACGCTGTCGCAGGCCACCCGGGCGCTGCCGACGATGCTCACCGTGCTCGGCTGGCACTCCTGCGACCACGTGGGCCCGGTCCGCGAGGGCGACACCCTGAGCAGCGAGCTCGTGATCGGGGCCGCGGTCGATCTCCCGGACGGGGGGACGGCGCTCGATCTGCGGTCGCTCGTCACCGCCCACCGGGCGGACGGTGACGCTCCCGTCCTGGACTGGTCGTACACGGTACTCATGCCCGGACGCCCGGATCGGGGATAATGGTTGTCATGAGTTCAGAAGGCGGCACGCGGCCGGGGGTGGGCCGTCCCAAGAAGACGGCGCTCCTGGTGGCCCAGCAGATCGTCGAGGACATCTCCCGTCGCGGGAACACCGTCGGCGACCGGCTGCCCCCGGAACACCTCATGCTCGAGCAGTACGGGGTCGGTCGCGGGACGCTCCGCGAGTCGCTGCGCTACCTGGAGCTGCAGGGCGTGCTCATGCTCAAGCCCGGGCCCGGTGGCGGGCCGATCGTGCAGCAACCGGACGGGGGGACGCTGGCCGCCACGTTGAGCCTGCTCCTGCAGTTCGAGAACGCCCCGTTCTCCACGATCATGGAGGCCCGCACGGCGTTGGAGCCCACCATCTCCCGTCTGGCCACCTCGCGGATCGACGACGCCGGACTGGCCGGACTCGCCGAGAACCTCCGCCAGACGCGGGAGCAGATGGGCGACCAGGCCGCGTTCTCGGCCCACTCCGAGCGATTCCACGAGCTGATCGCCTGGAGCTCCGGGAACGCGCTCTTCGGCTACCTCTTCGATGCGCTGAGCGGCCTGATCGCCGGAGCCTCGATGGGCATCACCTACCCCAGGCGGCAGCGCGAGTTGACGTGCGACATCCACGAGGAGATCTACGCCGCGATCGCCGACCGGGACGGCGACACCGCGTCCCGGTTGATGTCGGTCCACATCCACGAGCACACCACGTACCTGGAGAAGCGGTTCCACAGCGCGCTCGCGAGGCCGATCCGGTGGGACCTCGACGGTTGACCCGGGTCATCGGGCCGTGCCCGTCCGAGGCGGATCAGATGTGGCGGCCGCCGGTGATCTCGAGGACCGTACCGGTCATGTAGCTCGACATGTCGCTGGCCAGGAACAGCACGACCTGCGCGACCTCGGAGGGCTCGCCGGCCCGGCCCAGGGGGATCTCGGCCATCTTCTCGTCCCAGACGTGCTGCGGCATCGCCAGGGTCATGGCGGTGCGGATGAGCCCCGGCTGGATCGCGTTGATGCGCACGTTCTTGAACGCGACCTCCTTGGCGGCGGCCTTGGTCAATCCGATTATCCCCGCCTTGGCGGCGGAGTAGTTGGTCTGACCCTTCAGCCCGACCTTGCCGGAGATGGAGGAGACGTTGACGATCGCCCCTCCCCCGTGCTCCCGCATCCGCCCGGCGGCCGCGCGGGTGCCGTTCCACGTTCCCTTGAGGTGGATCGCGATGATGTCATCGAACTGCTCCTCGGTCATCGTGCGCATCGTGGCGTCGCGGGTGACACCGGCGTTGTTCACGAACACCCCGAGCGGCCCGAACGCCTCCTCGGCCACGTCGATCAGGTGCTCGATCGCCGCCCCGTCACGCACGTCGCAGTTCACGTACCGTGCGGCGTCCTCGCCGCCCAGCTCGGTGACCGCGGCCGCGCCCGCCTCGTCGTCGATGTCCCCGATCACGACGCGCGCCCCGCTGTCGATGAACGTCCGCGCGATCTCCAACCCGATCCCGCGCGCGGCTCCGGTGACGACCGCGGTCCTACCCTCAAGAAGTCCCATGACGTGTGTCCTCTCCTCGTGCCCGCCCGGCCAGTTCGGCCAGGATCGCATCGGTGTGTCGGCCCAGTGACGGCACGGGCCCCATCGGTAGCTCTACGTCCGCGTAGGTGATCGGCGGGAGCAGGCCGCGGACGGATCCGGCCGGGGTGTCGACCTCGCGCCACCGGTCCCGCGCCTCGAGCTGCGGGTGGTGGACCAGTCCGGCGACATCGTTGAGCCGGGCCGCCGGGACACCGGCGTCGTCGAGTCGCGCGGCCAGCTCCTCCGAGTCGTACTCCCTGGTCAGGGACCCGATCAGCGCGTCCACCTCGGCCCTGCGCGCCACGCGGGCGATGTTGGTCGCGTACCGCTCGTCGTCGACGAGATCCGGCCGGTCCAACACGTCGCGGACCAGCGCCGCCCATCCCCGGTCGTTCTGCACCCCGATGAGCACCTGTCCGTCCCTGGTGGGGAAGGCGTCGTACGGGCAGATCGAGGCGTGCGACAGGCCCATGCGCCCGACCTGCCGGTCCGCGTACATCCGGATGTACATGGGGTGGCCCATCCACTCGGCTGTCGCCTCGAACATCGACACCTCGATCGTGGCACCGAGCCCGGTCCGCTCCCGACGGAACAGCGCCGACTGGACCGCCGAGAGCGCATACATCCCGGTCGCGATGTCGGAGACCGGGACGCCGGTCTTGGTGGCGGTCTCGGGGGTACCGGTGATCGAGCACAACCCCGACTCGGCCTGGACGAGCATGTCGTAGGCCTTGCGGCCCGAGTACGGCCCCGCGTCGCCGTACCCGGAGAGGGTGACGACGACGAGCTCGTCCTTCCTCGACCGGAGCGCAGCGGCCCCCAGACCCAACCGGTCCATCGCCCCGGGTGCCAGGTTGCTCAGGACCACGTCCGC
Organism: Dietzia sp. CW19; assembly: GCF_014145265.1. NCBI lineage: Bacteria > Bacillati > Actinomycetota > Actinomycetes > Mycobacteriales > Dietziaceae > Dietzia > Dietzia sp. CW19. Next base: position 2,889 of record NZ_JAALEE010000037.1, read on the forward strand.
ACGGTCGGCCAGCTCGAGCGCGACCCGCCGCCCGTCGTCGGAGGCCAGGTCGAGCTCGATCGACTCCTTGCCCCTGTTGAGCCAGACGAAGTGCGAGGCCAGGCCGTGGACGGTGTCGTCGTAGGACCGGGCGAAGTCACCCTCCCCCGGCCGCTCGATCTTGATGACGCGGGCGCCGAGGTCCGCGAGGTGACGGGTGGCCAACGGGCCGGCGACGGCCTGTTCGACCGCCACGACCGTGATCCCCTCGAGAGGGAGCGGCCCGCCTCCCGTCATCGTGCGGTGGCCTCGCGTGTCGCACCGCGCATGAGGCCGCCGCCGATGATCAGCCTCTGGATCTCGCTGGTCCCCTCGTAGAGGCGCAGCAGGCGGATGTCCCGGTAGATCCGCTCGACCACCACGCCCCGCATGTACCCGGTGCCGCCGTGGATCTGGACGGCCAGGTCGGCGACCTTCCCCGCCATCTCCGTGCAGTAGAGCTTGGCGACGGACGGGGCGATGCGTCGGTCCTCTCCCGAGACGTACTTGGCCGCGACCTCCCGGACCAGCGCCTGTCCGGCCATCACCCCGACCTGCTGGTCGGCGATCATGGCCTGGACCAGCTGGAAGTCGCCGACGGCCGTGCCCCCCTGCGTGGTGGTGGCCGCATGGGCCAGCGACTCGTCGAGCGCCCTTCTCGCCGACCCCACGGCGACGGCGGCGATGTGCACGCGACCGCGGGCCAGGGACGTCATCGCCGCGCGGTACCCGGCGTCCTCGTCTCCCCCCACCAGCGACGAGGCGGGGACCCGGACACCACTGAATTCCACCTCTGAGGTCGGGGCACCCTCCTGGCCCATCTTGCGGTCCTTCGGTCCCACCGTGACCCCGGCCGCGTCGGCGGGGACGAGGAACACCGCGATCCCCGGGCCACCGGCGTCCGCGGGGCGGGTCCGGGCGAACACGACGAACAGATCCGCCACCGGCGCGTTGGTGATGAAGCGCTTGGTGCCGTCGATGACCCAGTCGTCGCCGTCCCGGACGGCCCTGGTCGCCAGCCCGGCGGGATTGGACCCCGCACCGTCCTCGGTCAGCGCGAAGGACGCGATCACCTCGCCGGACGCGATCCGCTCCAGCCACTCCGCCTTCTGCTCGTCGGTGCCGAAGTTCACCAGGACCTGCCCGGCGATCCCGTTGTTGGTGCCGAACAGCGACCGCATGGCCAGGCTGGTGTACCCGAATTCCATCGCCAGCTCGACGTCCTGGGTCAGGTCCAACCCCAGGCCACCCCACTGCTGCGGGATCGCGTACCCGAACATCCCCATCTCGGCCAGCCCGGCCCGGATGTCCTCCGGGACGGCGTCGGCGTCGGCGATCTCCCGCTCCCGGGGCATCACCACGGTCCGGATGTAGTCGCGGGTCGTGGCGAGGATGGCCGCGAAGTCCTCCGCGTCGACCTCGGGCCCCACCGAGTCCGCCTGATCGCTCATGACTGTGTCCTCTGTCGTCCGTGATGGCCCTCGCGGAACCACGATCCGGTGAAGTATGCTTCAAACTATTATCATCAATTACGGAGCGGGGCAATAGTCACCGCCGGACCCCCGGGAGCCACCGATGGCCGAATCCAGCGAGTCGCGACCGCTCAGCGGCATCCGCGTGGTCGAACTCTCCAGCTTCGTGGCCTCTCCCCTGTGCGGGCTCACGCTCGCCCAGCTCGGCGCCGAGGTCATCCGCGTCGACCCGGTGGGCGGCGCGGCGGACGTGCACCGCTGGCCGCTCGCCCCGGGCGGAACCTCGATCTACTGGACCGGTCTCAACAGGGGCAAGTCCTCGGTGACCCTCGACCTCCGGTCCGACGAGGGCCGGCAGTCGTTCCGGGACCTCGTCACCGCGCCCGGGGAGGGCTCGGGAATCCTCGTGACCAACTCCGCCGGCCGGGAGTGGATGAGCCATGAGCGTCTGGCCGCGGTCCGACCCGATGTCATCACCCTCGAACTGCTCGGACGTCGCGACGGCCGCCCCGGGGTCGACTACACCGTCAACGCCGCCCTCGGGTTCCCCGCGATCACCGGACAGGACGGCGGGCAGGGCGGTGGACAAGACGGCGGACAGGGCGGTGGACAGGGCGCCGGGCAGGTGGTCAACCACGCCCTGCCGGCCTGGGACGTCGCCGCGGGCCTCCACGCGGCTCTGGCGGTGGTCTCCGCCGTCCGCGAGCGGGAGAGGACCGGCCGGGGCCGACGCATCGTGCTCCCGCTGGACGACGTCGCCCTGGCCACCGCCGGCGCGCTGGGCTACCTCACCGAGCCGCAACTCGACGGGTCCACCCGGCCCGCCGTCGGCAACTACGTCTACGGCACGTTCGGGAGGGACTTCACCACCGCCGACGGGGGCCGTGTGATGGTGGTCGCCCTGACCACCAGGCATTTCCACGACCTGGCGCGGGTGACCGGGACCCGGGACGCCGTTGACGCCCTCGAGTCGGCCACCGGCGCCGACTTCGGTACCGAGGCCGACAGGTACTCCTACCGGGAGGTCCTGGCCGCACTGTTCGCCCGATGGTTCTCCGCCCACACCACGGCGGAGGTCACCCGGGCACTGGAGGACTCGGTGGTGCTGCACGAGCGGTACCGCACGTTCGACCAGGTGGTGGCGGAGGGCGATCTCGAGTCCAACCCGCTGTTCGCTGCACTGGATCAGCCGGGGATCGGCTCGTACCTCGCGGCCGCGCACCCCGCGACCTTCGACGGCCGGCACCTGGCCACCGGTCCCGCGCCGGACCTCGGCGCCGACACCGATCGCCTCACCGGCGATCGCCCCCGCCCTCCGGTCGCCCCACGACCGCCGATCGCCCCACCACCGCAGGGACCTGAGTCATGACCCACAAGCCCGCCGCCCGCGACGGTGTCCCCGTGTACCTCACGGAGGAGCGGCTCGCGATCCGCGATCTGGCCCGCGACTTCACCGCCCGGGAGGTCCTGCCGCTCGCGAACCGCCTCGACCCGGAGAAGGGAGACATCCCCGACGAGCTCCGGCAGAAGATGGCCGATATCGGCTTCTTCGGCATCATGATCGACGAGGAGCACGGCGGGCTCGGCCTGGGCGTGTTCGAGTACTGCCTGGTCGCCGAGGAGCTCGCCCGCGGGTGGCTGTCGGTCTCCGGTCTCCTCGCCCGCGGCAACGGGATGGGCGGCGGGTTCACCCCCGATCAGGAGGCGCGCCTGCTCCCCCGCGTCGCCCGCGGCGAGTGGCTGGGCGCCTACGCGTTGTCGGAGGCCGAGGCGGGCTCCGACGTCGCCAACATCTCCTGCCGAGCCGTCCGCGACGGCGACGAGTGGGTGGTGAACGGCACCAAGATGTGGTGCACCTACGCCGACCAGGCGGACTACCTCGTGCTGTTCGCCCGTACCGACCCGGTCCGGGACCCGGCCAAGCCCCACCGCGGGATCTCCGCCTTCCTGGTGGAGAAGAATCGCGGCGTGTTCCCCGCGGGCATCACCGGCAACCCCGTCCGCAAGATCGGATACTTCGGCTGGCAGACCTGGGAGCTGTCCTTCGACGACTTCCGGCTACCCGCCTCGGCGCTGCTCGGCGAGGAGGGCAGGGGCTTCTACCTGGCGGTCTCCGGCCTGGAGGTCGGTCGCGCCCACACCGCCGCCCGCGCGATCGGCCTGGCCCGCGCCGCGCTGGAGGACTCGATCGCCTACGTCGCCACCCGCGAACAGTTCGGCCGACCGATCGGCGAGTTCCAGTACCTGCGCTTCGAGATCGCCCGGATGGCCGCCGACATCGAGGCCGCGCGCCAGCTCATGTTCTCGGTGGCCACGGACATCGACTCCGGGCGTCGCTGCTCGCTCGAGGCCGCCATGTGCAAGCTCGTGGCCACCGAGATGGCCGAGCGGGTGACCTCCCAGGGCGTCCAGATCCACGGCGGGGCCGGGTACACGACCGACTTCCAGGTGGAGCGGCACTGGCGCGACGCCCGGCTGACGCGCATCTTCGAGGGCACCAGCGAGATCCAGATGCGGATCATCTCGGATGAACTCCTCGGCCGCGACCACTGAGTACAGTCGCCACCATGAAGGCTGCGGTGTGCGTGGACACGGAATCCCCCCTGGTGCTCGAGGACATCCCGATCCCCGAACCCCGGGAGGGCGAGGTCCTGATCCACAACACGGCCTGCGGGGTGTGCCACACCGACCTCCACGTGATGAAGGGCGAGGTGGGGTTCCCGCTCCCCGGGGTCCTGGGGCACGAGGTCTCCGGAGTCGTCGCCGAGGTCGGCCGTGGCGTGACGGCGGTCCGCCCGGGTGACCGCGTGGTGGGCTCGTTCATCATGCCGTGCGGGTGGTGCGAGAACTGCGCCCGCGGGATGGAGGACCTCTGCGCCACCTTCTTCGAGTACAACCGCCTGCGCGGGACCCTGTACGACGGCGAGACCAGGCTTCACCGCGCCAACGGAGAGCCGCTGTCCATGTACTCGATGGGCGGCCTGGCGGAGTACAGCGTCACGCCCGCCACCGCGGTGTTCACCCTCCCCGAGGAACTGGATCTGGCGGATTCGGCGATCCTGGGGTGCTCGCTGTTCACCGCCTACGGTGCCGTGCGGAACGTCGGGGACGTCCGGACCGGTGAGTCGGTCGCGGTCGTGGCCGTGGGCGGCGTCGGGCAGAACATCGTCCAGCTGGCCGCGGTGAGTGGCGCCGAATCCGTCATCGCCGTCGACGTGGACGAGGAGAAGCTCGCCCTGGCGCGGCGCATGGGTGCGACCCACACGATCAACTCGCGCGAGGTCGATGCGACCGAGGCGGTCATGGAGATCACCGGGGGCCGGGGCGTCGACGCCGCCTTCGAGGCGCTGGGCTCGGCCGCCACCACCCGCCAGGCCACGGACATCACGCGGGAGGGCGGCAGGGTCGTCGTGGTGGGCATCCCGCCGGCCGGGACGGTGCTGGACGTCGACCTCGCGCGGG
>NZ_JAALEE010000407.1:0-1754 GCF_014145265.1 Dietzia sp. CW19
ACCGCCTGCTCGACTTCACCTCCCAGCTGGTCAACACCAACATCGGCCACCAGCACCCCGTGGTGGTCAAGGCGATCCAGGACCAGGCCGCCGAGCTGTGCACCATCAACCCCGCGCACGCCAACGCCGCCCGCGCCGAGGCCGCCCGGCTGGTCGCCGAGGTCGCACCCGCCGGCATGAACCGCGTGTTCTTCACCAACGCCGGCACCGAGGCCGTCGAGCACGCCGTCCGCATGGCGCGCCGCCACACCGGTCGGCACAAGACCCTCTCGGCGTTCCGCAGCTACCACGGCGCCACCACCACCTCGATGAACCTCACCGGTGACGCCCGCCGCTGGGCCAACGACCACGGCAACACCGGCGCCGTGCACTTCCACGCGCCCTACCTGTACCGGTCGCAGTTCTACGCCGAGAACGAGAAGCAGGAGTGCGACCGCGCGCTCGAGCACCTGGACTCGCTCATCGCGCTGGAGGGCCCGGACCACTTCGCGGCCCTGATCATCGAGTCGGTGCCCGGCACGGTCGGGATCATGGTGCCGCCGGCCGACTACCTGCGCGGTGTGCGGGAGATCTGCGACAAGTACGGGATCGTCATGATCTGTGACGAGGTCATGTCCGGCTTCGGGCGCACCGGCGCCTGGCTGGCCCTGGACAACTTCCGGTCCGGAGACGACGACTGGGCCCCCGACCTCATCACCTTTGCCAAGGGTTCCAACTCCGGCTACGTCCCCCTGGGCGGGGTGATCCTGCACGACCGGATCGCCGCCTCCTTCGAGACCACCCCCTACACCGGTGGCCTGACCTACGCCGGGCACCCGCTGGCCTGCGCCTCCGTGGTGGCCACGATCAACCTGATGCGTGACGAGAAGATCGTCGAGAACGCCCGCACGATCGGCGAGGACGTGATCGGCCCGCGCCTGCGCGAGCTCGCACGGACGCACCCGTCGATCGGCGAGGTCCGCGGCCTGGGAGTGTTCTGGGCCGTGGAGATGGTGGCCGACCGCGAGACACGCGAGCCCCTCGCCCCCTACGGTGGGACATCGGAGGCCATGGCCAGGACCTTCGCCGCCGCCAAGTCCGACGGCGTGCTGTTGTTCATGAATTACAACCGATTCCACATCGTTCCGCCCTGCATCATCACGGCCGACGAGGCGAACGCGGGGCTCGATATCTTCGACCGCGCACTCGATGTGGCCGATTCCTATGTGGGGAGCTGACCGGACATGGCGCTGATACTGGGCCTGATCGTCAACGCCGTCGCCCTGTGGGTGGCGACTCTGATCGTGCCGGGGATCTCCCTGTACGAGACCGCGGGTGTCGCCGACATTGACGCCGGCGCCATCGACAATGAGGTGAGCGTGCCGACTATCGCGGCGCTGCTCATCGTGGCCGTGGTGTTCACGCTGATCAACGCGGTGATCAAGCCGATCGTGCAGCTGCTGTCGCTGCCGCTGACCATCCTCACGCTGGGGCTGTTCCTGCTGGTGATCAACGCGCTGATGCTCATGCTCACCAGCTGGGTCACCACGACGTTCCAGCTGTTCGGTGCCGAGTACCTGGTGAGCGGGTTCTGGGCGGCGTTCTTCGGGGCGATCGTGATCGGACTGGTCAACTGGGTGCTCGGCATGGTGATCCCCACGCGCGCCCGCGACTGAGGCCCGGCCGCCGCACCGCCCGGCCGCCGCACGGCCCGGCCATCGCACGAGAAGAGCGTTCCGCACACGTCCGCCGAGAGGCAGGTGCGCGGAACGCTC
>NZ_JAALEE010000407.1:1810-4591 GCF_014145265.1 Dietzia sp. CW19
TGCGGCGGCCCCGGGGTCAGCTCACCTCTGGGCGGCGTACTGCCGCGGAAGCGCCCGGCCCCGCTCCGCCATGAGGTCCCGGAGCAGGTTCGGGTAGTCGGTGATGATCCCGTCGACGCCGATGTCCATGAGGTACTCCATGGTCGGAACGTTGTTCACCGTCCACGGGATGATCCTCAGCCCGTGCGAGTGCGCGCTCTGGACCATCTCCTCAGTGACGTACGCCCGGCAGGCGCTCTCGCCGACCGTGCAGCTCTGGTCCGGGTAGGTGGCGACCGGCGAATAGGCCACCACCCCGTCGATGGACGCTGCGGCGGCGACGCCGTCACCGTCGAAGTCCGCGATGTCGATCCCCCCGAGCCACGGCGAGGGTGCCCCGGAGTCGATGCCGAGGAAGTCGTGGTTCGTCAGGGCGACGAGCGGCAGGCTCGGGGCGAGCTCGTGCATCGCCATCAGTGCGCCCCAGTCGAACGACTGGACGGTGATCTGCTGCTCGAGACCCGAGTTCGTGATCTCCTCGTGCACCGCTGAGACGAACACCTCGCGCGGTGCGGTCTGGTCCGGGGCTCCGGCCTCCACCTTGGTCTCGATGTTCATCCACACCCCGTCCGGCCCGTCGGCCCCGTGGGCCTTGACGAGGTCGAACAGTTCGGAGAGGAGCATCATCCTCTCGCCCGGGTGGGTCTGCTGGTCGGGGTAACCGGGACGACGGAGCGAACCACAATCGAGCGTCCTGACCTGCTCGAGCGTGAGCTGGTGGATGTAGTGGTCCATGTAGGGGAACATCGGATCGCCCTCCACGACAGGCGCGGTGTCCTGACAGACGTCGGCCCGGGGGCGTCGGTCGTGCGTGACCACCACCGCGCCGTCGGCGGTGACCTGGGTATCGAGTTCCAGGGTGCTCACACCCAGTTCGAGTGCAGCCGAGAAGGCCTGCGGGGAACTCTCGACATGAAGCCCCACGCCGCCGCGGTGTGCCTGGAGATCGAAGTCACGCGCTCCGGCGCCGAGCGAACCGAGGGCGCCGAGTGAACCCGCCGGTGCGTCGGTGCCGAGTGAGCCCGCCGTCGCCCCGCCGAGTGATCCGGTCGCCGCGGTGGCCACCGTCAAGGATGAGGCGGTGAGGAGACAGCCGAGGGCGGTGGCGCCGACCGTGAAGAGGGCACGTGTGATGAGCATGGGAACCTCGCCGGAAGTGGTGTCGGCATGCCGGGAGGAGTCCCGGGTGCCACTTGCCGGCGTGACGTTATGCGGCGCCGTCTACGGGCGGTTCGACCCGGGGTGAACGCAGGATGACGGCTGGGACAGCCCTTCGGCGGTGATCGGCCACCCTCCCGCACACGAGCCACCCCACACACGAGAAGAGCGTTCCGAACACATCGCCCGAGTGGGGGTGTGCGGAAGTCTCTTCTCGATGGGAGAGGTGGGTCCGTCAGACGACGCTCAGGAGCCGAAGGCGGCCGAGGAGATCGCGTTCGGGGACCAGCCGCGCGCGGCGGTGTCGCGGATGAACTGCATCTGCGGGTAGAACGAGTTGCCCGGGCAGGCGGTCCCGCCCCAGTCGCGGTGGCCCGAGACGGCCGGCATGTTGCGCGTGGCACCGCCCTGCGGGTTGCGGTAGGTGATGCCGCCCCGCGGGTTGATGCCCGTGGCCGAACAGAGGGCACGAACGCAGTCGATGGTCGCGCCCACGGCAGCGGGGGTCGGCGGCGCTCCGGTGAAGTCGCCCAGCACGCAGATCCCGATATTGCCGTTGTTGACGCCGCCCGTGTGGCCCGCGGTGACCACCGGGGGAGCGATGCCGGCGACCGGAGGCACCTGGAAGACCGGGGTCCCGCCGACGGTTCCGCCGCGGCCCTGGTAGATCCGGCCCTCCGGGTCGATGAGCAGGTGGTACCCGACGTCGCCCCAGCCCAGTGTGTTGGCGTGGTAGTTGTAGATCGCGCGCACACTCGCGGCGCGGTCCGGTCCCACGGGCGAGGCCGTGTGGTGGATCGTGATCGCCTGCGCCGGGTGGAACTGCGGTGCCCAGCGGTTCCCCGAGACGTCACCGGCGCCCCATGCCGCCCGCGGGATGATCGGCAGGCCGAGCGTTCCGACGCTGCCCAGGCTGTAGTTGCGCGGTGCAGCCCGGCCGTCGTCGAACGCGGTGGCACGGGCGCCGGCGGGAGCGTCGACCTCGTAACCCACGGACCCCTGCGGCGCGGCGACGAGATCGGACGCGGGAGTGCTGCCGCTGTCCGGGGCGGAGTCCATCGCCTCGAGCGGGAGCCAGTCGCCCACCGAGCCGTCGGGGAACGCGAACCGGATCCGGCCGGCGATCTCCTCGGCGCTGGGGAAAGTGACCCCCACGTAGCCGAGAGGGCCGTTCGGCTGGATCATCCCGCTGCCGGTCGGGACCGACTTGAGCAGGTCCTGGGCCATGCCGAGGGAACCGGTGTCGAACGGGTTGGCCCCGGCGAGGGGGCCACGGACGGAGGAGGCGACTGCGACGCCCACCCCGACTGACGCGGCGGTGAGAAACCCACGGCGTGAAACGGGCATAAGGGTGTACTCCAGACTTGTACTGCAGAAACTGACGCCTGGCATATCGGCGCGATCGACGGCCACATTACGCGCTCGGCGTAACCAAATCGAGACCTACGTTACCGAAGTGATACATGTGGCGAGTGAGGTTCATGAGGCGTATCCGGAGCCTCTACTAGGGGGAATCGGCGGGCCCGACGCCGGGCCACGGGCCTACTCGGTCACTGGCCACGCGCGCCCGGGCCCCACTCGGTC
>NZ_JAALEE010000408.1:0-3418 GCF_014145265.1 Dietzia sp. CW19
CCGGTGGCGGGCCCGCCGGCCCCTGCGGTGGCGTCCCCGAAGGGGGTCAGGGTGGGCAGGGGGCCCGCCGAGGCCGGGAGGAGGGCGAGGAACCCCGGGATCGTCCCGGCGAGCATGAGCGAAGGCATCCCCGAGCGCACCGTCAGGTGCGGTCTCGACCCCTCGATGTCGGTGCCGTCGCGGGTGACCGGTCCCCCCGACCCCGGAGCGGCGACCTCCTCGGCCACCTCGTCCGCGCTAGGTGCGGTGGCCTCCGGGGAGCCGAGGACGACGACCGCCGCCGCGAGCCCGAGCCCTCCCACGAGAACCGGGAGGGCGATGAGTCCGGCAGCGGCGACCCTCATGCCACTCCTCCACACATGCGCTCAGTGTATTGATGACGCGACCACTGTCCCACCGAATGGGGATCTTGGAAAGAGGGTTCGGTCACACGGAACGCGAACGGGCCGCACCCGGTGTGGGTGCGGCCCGTTCGCGGATCCGTCTCCGGGACTTCCGTTCTCGTCCCGCAGGTCTCAGCCCAGGCGCTCCTTGAGGGCGGCGAACTGCTCGTGCACCTCGGCCGGGACCTTGGGTCCGCAGAACTCCAGCCACTCGGTGATGAGCGGGAGCTCGCGGCGCCACTCCTCGGGGTCGATGGCCAGTGCCTCCTCGACGTCCTTGAGGGGGGTGTCGAGGCCGGTGAGGTCGATGTCCGAGGCTCGGGCGGTGAAGCCCGCGACGGTCTCGTCCGCCTCGACCCGGCCCTCGATGCGGTCCACGACCCACTTGAGGACCCGGCTGTTCTCGCCGAACCCGGGCCAGAGGAAGCGACCGTCCGCGCCCTTGCGGAACCAGTTGACCAGGAAGACCTTGGGCATCTTGTCGCCACCGCGGGCGCCCATGTCCACCCAGTGCTGGAAGTAGTCACCGACGTTGTAGCCGATGAAGGGCAGCATGGCCATCGGGTCGCGGCGGACCGCGCCGACCTGGCCCTCCGCGGCCGCGGTCTGGCCGGAGGAGAGGGTGGCACCGATGTAGACGCCGTGGTTCCACGAGTGGGCCTCGCTCACCAGCGGCACGGTGTCCGCGCGGCGACCGCCGAACAGGATGGCCGAGATCGGCACGCCCTCGGGGGAGTTGAACTCCGCGGCCGTGACCGGGCACTGGTCGATCGGCACGCAGTAGCGGGAGTTGGGGTGGGCGGCGTTGCCGGCCCCGCCGTCGCCCACGGGCGTCCAGTCGTTGCCCAGCCAGTCGATCAGGTGGTCCGGGGTCCCCTCCAGGTCCTCCCACCACACGTCGCCGTCGTCCGTGAGGGCGACGTTGGTGTAGATGGAGTTGCCCGCCTCCAGCGTCTTCATGGCGTTGGGGTTGGACGAGTAGTTGGTGCCGGGCGCGACGCCGAAGAAGCCGTACTCCGGGTTGACGGCGTAGAGCCGGCCGTCCTCGCCGAAGCGCATCCAGGCGATGTCGTCTCCCACGACCTCCGCGCGCCAGCCCTCGATGGTCGGCTGCAGCATCGCGAGGTTGGTCTTGCCGCACGCGGACGGGAAGGCCGCGGCGATGAAGTAGACCTTGTCCTCCGGGGAGATGAGCTTGAGGATGAGCATGTGCTCGGCCATCCAGCCCTCGTCGCGGGCCATGGCGGAGGCGATCCGCAGCGCGAAGCACTTCTTGCCCAGCAGCGCGTTGCCGCCGTACCCGGATCCGAAGGACCAGATCTCCCGGCTCTCCGGGAAATGGGTGATGTACTTCTCCTCGTTACACGGCCACGAGACGTCCTCCTGGCCGGGCTCGAGCGGGGCGCCCACGGTGTGCAGGCCCTTGACGTACGCGCCGTCGGAGCCGATCTTCTCCAGCGCGGCGGTGCCCATGCGGGTCATGATCTTCATGGACACCACGACGTAGGCGGAGTCGGAGAGCTCGATGCCGAGCTTGGGGTCCTCGGCCTCCAGGGGGCCCATGCAGTAGGGCACGACGTACATCGTGCGACCACGCATGCTGCCGCGGAACAGCTCGGTCATGTGGCCGCGCATCTCGGCCGGGTCCCGCCAGTTGTTGGTGGGGCCGGCGCCCTCCGCGGTCTCCGAGCAGATGAACGTCCGCGACTCGACCCGCGCGACGTCCTTGGGGTCGGACTGGGCGAGGAACGAGTTGGGCTTCTTGGACTCGTCGAGTTTCACGAAGGTGCCGTGCTCCACCAGTTCCGTCGTGAGGCGGTCCCACTCCTCGTCGGAGCCGTCGGCGAAGACGACCCGGTCCGGCTGGGTCAGTTCGGCGACCTCGGCGATCCACGCGAGCATCTCCGCGTGATCGGTTGGCGCCTGACCCTCGAGGCCGGGAATGGTGGTGGTGGTCATCACAGCTCCTCGTACACGGTGCATGGTATCGATCACACACTATCGTCAACCCGATGGTCCCGCCGCCTTCCGGGCCCCGATCGTGGCCCCGACGTGAGCAATGCCTCAACTTTTCAGATGTGGCCGTGGTCGATGCGTTCCCACCGGGCCGGGGCCGGCGACGATTCGGGGGACCCGGCACGGGCCTCGTTGGTGAAGCCCCCGAACGGGACCCCCTCCGCGGGATTGGCCAGGCGCCAGGAGTCGTAGCTGCCGTCGAACCGGACCGTCGAGACGTGGTCGACCGTCCCGTCGCCGTCGACGTCCGTGTAGACGGTGAGCCCCCGGCCGTCCCCCCGGGTGACGGCCTCCATGAAGCCGTCGCCGTCGAGATCCGCCTCGGGTGAGCCGAGATCGAGGACGCCGTCACCGACCGGGACGTGCAGACCCAGGGACGAGGCCTCGGCGAGCGGGGCGCCGTCGAGGCCGCACACGTCGGGCCTGGCACTGAAGTCGGACGGTTCGGAACCGGGGAAGGGGTCGGTCATGTCGAGGGGCTCCCTGGGGTGGCGAGGGCGGGCGGGGGAGTGCCTGCGGGCCCCGCAACAGTAGCCGCGGAAGCGGTGGTCGGGGTGGGCGCGGGTGCCCTCCCCGTGAGCCGTGACCGGCGGATACGGCGTTCGAGGTCGCCGACCCGGGGGCCCGGGTCATGGGCGAAGCCGTCGGTGATGGTGGCCTCCGCGGCCAGGATCCTGGCGCCGAGGGACTGTTCGACCTCCGCGCGCAGGGCGCCCAGACGTTCGGTCACGACGGCGGACGTGTGGGACCGCAGCGTCTGGGTCCGCCTGACCGTGACCGTGGTCCACCCGAGCGCGACGCCGCAGAGCAACGCCAGGGGGATCACCACCGCCGCCAGCCCGGGGATCTCGGCGAGTGGGGACAGGAGCATGCGCCCCACCCCGGTCCCGCCGGCCGCACCCATGATCATCACGAGTGCCTCCTCGCCGTGGTTGCGGGGCGGACGACCCGGGGCGATCCCGCCGGACGGTGCGGGGATCCGCGGTGTGGTGGGCGCGGCGGCCCCGAGGTGGCGGGCC
>NZ_JAALEE010000409.1:0-4125 GCF_014145265.1 Dietzia sp. CW19
GGCGGGCCTGGTCGGCCAGGACGGTCCCCGAGAACGCACGGGCGGCCGCCGGGTCGATGTGGCTCCAGTCGCAGCACCCCGCACCCGCCGCCGCGGCGGGGCACAGCGGGTCGATCCGGTCCACCGACCTCTCGAGTACGCCGGTCACGGTGCCGCGACAGAAGGCTCGTCCCGGGTCGTCGTGGATCATCACCTCGACCAGCTCCCCCGAGATCCCGCCCCGGCAGAACACCACCCGCCCGGAATGCCGGGCCACGAACTCCCCGCCCTGCGCTGGGCCCTCGATGCGCAGCCGGAGCACACGCCCCGTCCAGTCGGTTCTCTCCGTCCGGGTCATCGGTCCTCCGGTCCGCCCCAGCGCCCGATGATGGGTTCGTCACGCGCCTGGTCCGCGCGGCCGTCCGAGGACGACAGCTGCCACGGGACGCTGGTCACCATGACACCCCTCTCGTACAGCAGTCGGGTCTTCAGACGCAGCGCGCTCTGATTGTGCAGGAGCTGCTCCCACCAGTGGCCCACGACGTACTCCGGGATGTACACGATCACGACGTCCCGGGGCGACTGGTCACGCAATCGTTTCACGTAGTCGACCACCGGCCGGTTGATCTCCCGGTACGGCGACTCCACCACCTTGAGCGGCACGGAGATCCGCCGCTTCTCCCACTCGCGGACCAGGATCCGGGTCTCCGCCGTCTCGATGTTCACGGTGAGCGCCTCGATGGTGTCCGGTCGGGTCGCCCGCGCGTAGGCGAGTGCCCGGAGGGTGGGCAGGTGCAGTTTGGACACCAGCACCACACAGTGGGTGCGGCTCGGGAGGACGACCTCCCAGGACGAGTCCTCGAGTTCGCGCGCGACCGACTCGTAGTGACGATGGATGAGTTTCATGACCCCGAACACGGCCAGCATCGCCAGCACCGCGATGTAGGCGCCGGCGAAGAACTTCGTGCTCATGACGATCACCAGCACACCGGAGGTGAGGACGAACCCGACCGCGTTGACCGCCCGTGCGCGCTGCACCCGTCGCCGGACGGCGGGGATCTGCTCGTTGCCCAGCCGCCGGGTCCAGTGGCGGACCATGCCGAGCTGGCTCAGAGTGAAGGCCACGAAGACCCCGACGATGTAGAGCTGGATGAGCACGGTGACCTGCGCGTCGAACGCCACCACCAGGACGATCGCCGCCACGGCGAGCAGGACGATCCCGTTGGAGAACGCGAGCCGGTCCCCGCGCGTGGCGAGCTGCCTCGGCAGGTACTTGTCGCGCGCGAGCACCGAGGCGAGCACGGGGAAACCGTTGAAGGCGGTGTTCGCCGCGAGCACCAGGATGAGGGCGGTGATGGTCATGATCACGTAGAAGGCGACAGGGAGACCCGCGAAGACCGGGTCGGCCAGCTGCGCGATCATCGTCTTCTGCTGGTAGTCCTCCGGCGCACCGATCAGTTGGGTGGCCGGGTCCTCCGCGACCTGCACCCCGAGCTGGTTGGCCAGCACGATGAGCCCGAGCAGGAACGAGATGGACACCACGCCGAGCATGACCAGAGTCGTCGCGGCGTTCCTGGCCCGGGGACTACGGAACGCCGGCACGCCGTTGTGGATGGCCTCGACCCCGGTCAGCGCGGCACAGCCCGAGGCGAAGGACTTGGCCACCACGAACGCGAGCGCGAGCCCGGCGACCGCCACGCCGTCGGGCGTGACGAGCTCGAACTCCGCGGACTCCGCCCTCAGCTCACGTCCAAGCACGCCGACCTGGAACAACCCCCACACCACCAGCGCGGTCATGGCCGCCATGAACGCGTAGACGGGGATGGCGAACGTCGCGCGGGACTCCCGGATGCCCCGGAGGTTGATCGCGGTGAGCAGGACGATCGCGATGACGGCGAACACCACCTCGTTCGAGTGCACGAACGGGATCGCGGAGCCGACGTTGGCGGCCGCCGCCGAGATCGACACCGCCACGGTGAGCACGTAGTCGATGAGGAGGGCCGCCCCCACACCCAGACCGGCGTTCGGCCCGAGATTGACGGTGGCGACCTCGTAGTCCCCCCCGCCCGACGGATACGCGCGGACGTTCTGCCGGTAGCAGGCGATCACGACCACCATGACCACCGCCACCGCGAGCCCGACCCACGGGGTGAACGCCAGCGCCGACACCCCGGCCAACGACAGGATGAGGAAGATCTCCTCGGGGGCGTAGGCGACCGAGGACAACGCATCCGACGCGAAGACCGGCAACGCTATCCGCTTGCGCAGCGGGGTGTCCCCGGTGGTGTCGCTGCGGAAGGGGCGCCCCAACAGCAGGCGCTTGGTTCCGACGGAGACCCTGGAGATCCTGGACACCGACACATCGTAGGGCTCCGCGTGCCGCAGGGACAGCGCCGCCGACGAGGGTAGCGTGATCGGGACGGGTCCGCGCGTCGCGGACCGTGAGGAGCGGTACTGGCCATGAGGGTCATCATCATGGGCTGTGGGCGTGTCGGCGCGGCGCTCGCGACCGAGCTCGACGAGGGCGGTCACGAGGTCGTGGTGATCGACCGCGACCCCGCCGCGTTCGCCAGGTTGGCGGAGCAGTTCGACGGACGCACCGTCACCGGGCTCGGCTTCGATCGCGAGGTCCTCGTCGACGCCGGGTTACACGGGGCGGACGCGTTCGCGGCGGTCTCCTCCGGGGACAACTCCAACATCATCGCCGCGAGGGTGGCCCGCGAGACCTTCGGCGTCGAGCGGGTGATCGCCCGGATCTACGACGCCGGACGCGCCGAGGTCTACGAGCGGCTGGGCATTCCCACCGTCGCCACGGTGCCCTGGGCCACCGGCCGCCTCATCCGGTACATCACGTCCGGGTCGAGCCCGGTGGTCTGGCGCGATCAGACCGGCGAGGTGTCGCTCGTCGCCGTCGTCCCTCCGTCGGTGTGGGTCGGCGTGGGACTGGCGTCTCTCGCCGATCTGGTCGGTGGCACCGTGGTCGCGCTCACCCGCTTCGGGGAGTGCAGGGTGCCCGGCGGCAGCACTCTCGTGCAGGCCGACGACCTGATCCACCTCGCCGTTCCCTCGGGCGTGGTCGACGATCTCGACGACATCCTGGAGCGAGGACCATCTGATGACTGACCGACCCGTGACCGGCGATCCCGTCCCCGACGGTTCGGTCCCCGACTACGCCGACGGGGCCGGCCTGCTGGACCGCGCCCCCGCCCGCACGTTCCACGCCTCCACCATGCGGGTCCTGGTGGCCGGGGCCGGCGTGGTGGGACGATCGATCGCACGCGAACTCCTGGCCAACGACCACACCGTGACGCTGGTCGACAAGCGCGCGGCGGTCTTCGACCGCGACGGGGTGACCGGTGCCCGGCAACTCGTCGGCGACGCGTGCGAGTTGGGCTTCCTCGAACGACTCCGCGCGGAGGAGTCCGACGTGGTGGTCGCGGCCACCGGCGACGACAAGGTGAACCTGGTCGTGAGCCTGCTGGCCAAGACGGAGTTCGCCGTGTCCCGCGTGGTCGCCCGCGTCAACGACCCCCGGAACGAGTGGCTGTTCGACGACCGCTGGGGCGTCGACGTGGCCGTCTCCACCCCCCGACTCATGGTCTCCGTCGTGGAGGAGGCGGTCTCCGTCGGGGACGTCGTGCGGTTGATGACCCTGCGGCGCGGCGGCGCCAATCTGGTGAGCGTGACGCTGCCGGACCAGACCCCCCTCGCGGGCAGACCGGTCTCACGCGTCCGCTTCCCCCGGGACGCGGCGCTGGTGGCGATCCTCCGCGGGGGAAGAGTGATAGCCCCCGAACCCGACGTGCCGTTCGAACCGGGCGACGAGTTGCTGGTCGTGGCGCCGGAGGCCGCGGAGGCGGACCTGAGCACCGCGGTCCTCGGCGGCTGACCCACGCTCACCGATCCCGGCTTCCTCCACCGGGAACGGTGACGGCGACCTCCCGCCCGTAGCCCCACCCCGGGGCGAGCGGCAGCGCGTCCCCGCTCCAGAATCGGCCCGGGTCGTACCAACTGGCGTCGCCGGCCGGCAGCAGGACACCCATCGCCTCGAGTGTCATCCCGACCACCTCAGCGCAGTAGGCCGCCTCCACGCGCAGTGCGGGCCCGGAGTCCGCACGTCGGCGCCACGGGAGGCCGCTGCCCCGG
>NZ_JAALEE010000410.1:0-1556 GCF_014145265.1 Dietzia sp. CW19
GGCGGCGCGGCCGGCGTCCAGCGCCGAGCGTGCGACGTCCCCCAGACGCGCGGGTGCGTACTCGGGGTCGTCCCCCGATCCCGCCGCCGCGGCCACCAGGGTGTGCAGTTCGCGGTCGCTGGTCTCGATTCCGGTGCCCACGTTGAAGCGCAGTCCGGCGGCGGCCGGAACGGTCGCGGCGCGAACGAAGGCGTCCACCACGTCGTCGACGAACACGTAGTCCCGGGTGTTGCCCCCGTCCCCGAAGACCCGGGTCTGCTCCCCGGCCAGCAGGCGCTGGGCGAAGATCGCCACCACCCCGGCCTCGCCGTGCGGGTCCTGACGCGGCCCGTACACGTTGGCCGGCGCCACGCCCGCCCACTCGATGCCGTACAGCTTGGCGAACATCTCCAGGTAGACCTCGCCCGCGACCTTGCCCGCCGCGTAGGGGCTCATCGGGTCCACCGGCCGAGACTCGGCCACCGGCAGGTCGGTGACGGGTCCGTAGATCGATCCCCCCGAGGAGGTGAAGACGATCCGCCGCACCCCGGCCCGTCGGGCGGCGTCGGCCAGCCGGACGGTGCCCACCACGTTGACCTCGGCGTCATGCACCGGGTCCTCCACCGACAGGCGGACGTCGATCTGCGCGGCCAGGTGGAACACGACCTCCGGGGCGAGGTCCGCCACCAGGTCCCCGATCGCGGGGTCGGTCAGGTCCACCTGCCGGAAGGTGAACCGCGAACCGGCCTCGCGGGCGCTCGTGAGGTTCTCCAGCCGACCCCGTGACAGGTCGTCGACGACCGTCACCTCGTGTCCCTCGGACAGCAAGCGGTCCACCAGGGTCGACCCGATGAACCCGGCCCCACCCGTCACGAGTGCCTTCATTCAGATCCCCTCCCGATGTGCGGCGAACCCGCCGCGGCGCCCTGTCGGACAACAGCTCCAAGGATACGACCCGGCCCGGGCCGGCCCGCTCACTCCCGTCCGTACAGCGCGGTGGCGCGGGTCAGCGGCGTACGTCCATCGGGCGGGAACGGCGAGTCGGCCAGGATCCGGGCGAGCTCGGCCTCGGTGAAGGCGGCACGGACCGCGAAGATCCGCACCTGGGAGTCCGAGTAGACCTTGACCAGGCCCGGGGTCTGGTCGAGCCGGAGCAGGTGGTCGTTGGGCTTCTGGAATCCCCAGTAATTGGGCGGGCTGACGTACACGTAGGTCACGCCGAGTTCGTCGAGAGCGGCGTCGACCCTCGGGTCGGTCCCGGCCCGGTCCATGCTGAAGAACAAGTGGGTGGTGAGCGGTGCGGTGGAGCCCGACTGCAGGTAGTGGCGTGCGGTCGAGGGCAGCCCGTTGGTGGCGTACATCCACCCCGACCCCTCGTCCGGGTTGGTGTAGATCAGGCCCGAATACGCCTGTGGCTGCTCGGAGAGCCAGTCGAAGGCCCGCAGATCGTGACTGTCGACCATCCTGCCCGCCCGTTGGTTCGCGCCCGCGGCCGCGGCGTACTCGGGCGAGGCCTGGACGACCCACGACCCGGTGGCCACCAGCGCGGCTAGGGCGACCGCGACCCGCAGGCCCGC
>NZ_JAALEE010000411.1:0-2582 GCF_014145265.1 Dietzia sp. CW19
GGCGGGCGGCGGAGGCAGCGGGAGCCTCGCCTCCCCGATCACCGCCGTCCAGCCCGAGGGTGAGGCCCCGGACGGCACGGTCGAGTCCGTCGCCGACAAGGTCCTGCCGAGCGTGGTCTCGATCGACGTCCGCGGGCAGGCCGGACGCGGTGAGGGATCCGGCGTGGTGCTGGCCCAGGACGGTCTGATCATCACGAACAACCACGTCATCGCGATGGCGGCGACCGGCGGCCAGATCGAGGTGCGCTTCAACGACGGGTCGAGGGCGCCGGCGACGGTCGTCGGCACCGACCCCGCCACGGACATCGCCGTGATCAGGGCGGATACCGACCGGTCGCTCACCCCGATCGCGCTCGGGTCCTCCTCGAACCTGGACGAGGGTCAGGCCGTCGCGGCGGTGGGTTCCCCGCTCGGCCTGTCCGGCACCGTGACGACCGGCATCGTCTCCGCGCTCGACAGGCCGGTGCGCGCGGGCGGCGCGCAGTCCGACCAGAACACGGTGATCGACGCCATCCAGACCGATGCGGCGGTCAACCCGGGCAACTCCGGCGGCGCGCTGGTCAACATGAACGGTGAGCTGGTCGGCATCAACTCCGCCATCGCGTCGCTGGGCTCGGGTAACTCGGGATCGATCGGCCTGGGTTTCGCGATCCCGGTCGACCAGGCCCGGCGCATCGCCGACCAGTTGATCAAGCAGGGGTTCGCCACCCGTGCGGTCCTCGGGGTCTCGGTGAGCGACCAACCCGACATCGACGGCGCGCTGGTCCGCACCACCGAGGTGGGAGGCCCCGCCGCGCAGGCGGGCATCGAGGAGGGGGCGGTGATCACCATGGTCGGGGAGCGGCTGATCGAGAGCGGCGACGCGCTGGTCGCCGCGATCCGGTCGAGGGCTCCGGGGGAGACGATCTCCGTCACCTATGCTGCTCGTGTGGGCGATCAGCCGACGACTGTCGACGTGGTACTGGGAGAGGCGAGATGAGCACGAGATTCGACCCGAGGTCTCTGCCCGGTGGGCGCAGGATCCAGACGGACGTGGATTTCGACCCCTCGGCGGCCGTTCCGGCGGACACCCCCATCGCCGGTCGTGCGATGGTCGTGGTGGTGACCGACCGGCTGGATCCGCGCGAGGACTCGATCGGCCCGTTGGTCACCGAGCTGCTCGAGGAGGAGGGCTTCCTGGTCGGCGGCGTCGTCGGCGTGGCGTCCGAGGAGTCCGAGGTCCGCAAGGCCCTCGAGACCGCGGTGGTCGGCGGCTTCGACTTCGTCGTGACCGTCGGTGGCACCGGGGTCGGCCCACGGGACATCACCCCCGAGGTCACGGAGGAGATCCTCGACCAGCGGCTGCCCGGCATCGCCGAGGCCATCCGGTCGTCGGGCCTCACCGCCGGCGCGGTCGACTCGATCGTCTCCCGCGGGTTGGTCGGGGTGTCCGGCAGTACGGTGGTCGCCAACCTCGCGCCCAGCCGCGCGGCCATCCGGGACGGGATGGCCACGTTGTGCCCGCTCGTCTCGTACGTGGTGGCGCAGTTGTCGGCGATAGACGAGCTGTGACCGACGGCGCCCCGGACCGCAGGGCACAGGACTCCAGCGCCCCGATCATCAGCGCTTCGTACAGCAGCGCCCGGATCGACGACGTGTTCGGCGAGACCCTGCCGCGGACCACGTCCGACGAGGCCCGTGACCTCGACGCCCGGCTCGGGGACGACTGGTGGAGGGAGCAACGCCCTCCCCACCACGGGTGAGACCCGCATCAGCGGTGTCGGCGGGGTCGCCGGGTGCCGGCGCTCAGGTCCGGCGCTGAGGTCCGGTTCCGGGTGACGGGGGCCCCGCGGCGGGGCGTGGTGTCAGGACTCGCCGGACGTGCTCCGCGGGTCCGACGGATGGGTGAGCGGGCGACCCGCGAGGAGGTCGCGGATCTCCACGAGGAGGTCGTTGTCCGAGGCGGGGGCGTCGATGCCCTTGCGCTTGGCGGCGGCCTCCTTCATCTTGTTCATCGGCCCCACCAGGACGAAGTAGATGACCGCGGCGATCAGCAGGAAGTTGATGATCGCGGTGAGCAGCAACCCGAAGTCCATCCTGGTCTCGGGGTTGTTGTCCAGCAGCTGGACGGCGAACCCGATCTCGCTGTTCCCGCCGAGCAGGGCGATGAGCGGGTTGATGATCGCGCTGGTGAAGGCGTCGACGATCGACGCGAACGCCGTGCCGATGACCACGGCGACGGCCAGGTCGATCACGTTGCCCTGCATGATGAAGTCTTTGAAGCCCTTGAGCATCCTGCACCCCTCTCTGGTGACGCGGTGTGGTCCACCACGTGCGTGGTCGTGCGTCCCGAACTGGACTGCAGAGACGTTACCAGCACGATTGGCCCCGCCGAGGCACTAGCGTCCTCTGCCGCTCCGCCGATCTGGCGCTGCGTCCCGTCATCCGTGCACCAGCACAGCCAGTGGCGTTCCGGCGGCCGTGGAGGCCAACCGGGCGGCGTCGGATTCCGGGACCTCGACGAGGATCGACCGGCTCCCGACCCGCCCGGAAGGGGTGTCCCGCACGCGCGCGGCGCGCGCCACCACGGCGGGCCCGGCGGG
>NZ_JAALEE010000412.1:0-2575 GCF_014145265.1 Dietzia sp. CW19
TGGCCTGCCTGGCCTGCCTGGCCTGCGTGGCCTGCGTGGTCCGCACCAGCGTCCTCCACGAGGGTGCGCACCGCGTCGGAGTAGACGGCGACGGCCCGCTCGAGGCGGTCGCCGTCGACCGCTGAGGCGAGGTAGTCCCACTGGGCGATGATGCTCCCGCCCCAGCGGTAAGCCTGGTGGTCCAACACCACCTGGGGTGTCTGACTGATCCCGCCGACGAGCTCACCGCTCCAGTCGTCGTCGAAACCGGACTCGTCCTCCCCGCCGAGGGTGCTGGTGAACACGACGGGTGCCGAGAACCGCCGCCCCTCCTGGGCGCTGCGCATGGCGAGAACGTCGATCCCCGACACGCTCGACCGGTCGAGCGCCTCGAACAGTGAGGTGCCCACCGAGTCCAGGGAGGCGTGAGGATCGGCCGAGGTGTGCAGTCCCACCAGGGAGAGCTCGGTGAACTCTCCGATGACCCCGGCCATCTCCGGCGGGCGTCCGAAGGTCGTGAGCATCACCGAGAACTCCGATCGGCCGGATAGCTCGCACAGCATGTGGGCGTATGCGGTGAGCAGCAGGGCGGCCGGCGTGGTCCGCCTCCGAGCGCTCGTGCGGACCACCGCCTCGCTCAGCTCGGGACCGAGGGTCCAGCGGTGCCGGGAAAAGCCACCGACCGGGACCTGCGCGGCAGAGACCGCTCCGCCGGAGACCTCGGGAGCCGCGGGAAGGTGCGGGACCCGCTCGGCCCACCAGCGTCGGTCCTCGTCCTGCCGGGCTCCGCCCGCGCCCCCACCCGCCGCGCCCGACCTCACGTGGTCGGCAAAGGTGCGCAGCGGCGCCGGGCCAGGGTCCTCACCGCGATAGACCACTCCCATCTCGGAGTGCAGGAGGCCGAAGCTGTCGGCGTCGCAGACCAGCACATCGATGCTCCACCCCACATGCACCGCGTCGGCGGTGATCGCGAGGTAGGGGCAGACCAGCGGCCACCGCGATGCCGGGGCGCGCCGCAGGGACAGGCGGTCCCGCCACCGCTGGAGGCCGGTGCCGGGGTCGTCGGAGTGCCTGAGGTCGGTCACGTCGAGCCGGAAGTCCTCGGGCCTGATGTAGACCTCGTGCATCCCGTCCAGCTCGACGACCGTCCGCAGCATCGGGTGCCGCTGCACGAGGGTGCGGAAGGCGGACTCGAACCGATCCGGGTCGAGCGACAGGGAGCGGAACTCCACAAAACTGTGGCACGCCGCGCCTCCGATCCCGAAGTCGTCCTCGCGGCCCAGGAGGTACGCGCGCTGGACCGGGGTCAGCGGGGCCGGGCCTGTGGGGTCAGCGTCCACACCCGAGGCCCCTTCCTCCCGATCCATCCCGCCGCCCGGATCCGACACGACCACTCCTGCGACTCCCCCCGGCGTCGGATCGTCGAGGAGATCCCGCAACCGCAGGTCGAGACCCAGTTCGTCGCGGAGGGTGCCGAGCAATCTCGTGGCGGCCAGGGACTGTCCCCCGAGGGCGAAGAAGTCGGACTCGGGGCCGACCTCGTCACGGTGAACACCGAGCGCGTCGGCCCACAATTCGCAGAGACGATCGAGCGACGCGCGACCCTCGTCACCGTGCGAGCCGTCAGACGAGGCGCCCGTGGAGGATCCCCCGGAGGTCTGCCGGAGATTCTCGGGGCCGGCTGCCCGGTCAACGTCCGCACCCTCGATCGTGAGCGGGCGACGGCTGGCGATCACCGTGCCCCGCGCCGGTCCTGCGGCGATCCGGCGCAACAGAGTCGAGGCGTCCTCCGGATCCAGAGCGTGCCGCAGGAGGTTCCGGGCGAACGCGGCGTCATCCGCACCGGTCGTCCGCCATCCGTCCCACGCCACCGCGACCCGACGGGTCCCGTCCGCCGGCGAAGCGTTCTCGCACCGCAGTTCCACGGCCCTGCAGGACACGGCGTACGCGGCCAGACCGAAGCCGCCCGACACGGAGGCCAGCGAGGACATCGCCACAAGGACGTCGGGAGCCCTCTCGGCGAGCAGGGCCACCGCATCCTCCAGGGCGTCCCAGACCTGCACCCGCGCACGATCGTGGGCCCGTAGCGTCTCCGCCCCCGACTCCTGGACGGTGGCGAAGCTCTCCTTGCCCACCACCCCGGTGCACTGCACCACGATCAGGGGGCCCGGACCCGGGATGTCGCTCAACACGCCGGCGAGCGCTGCGGCGTCGGCGCCGTCCCAGGTGACCACGGAGGCACCCCTGGGGACGAGCGCGGAGGCCACGTCGCCCGCGTTGCGACGGGTGGTGAGGGTGACGCTCGCACGTGCCGCGAGGAAGGAGGTGGCGATGTGGCGGCCCAAGGTGCCGAGTCCGCCGATGACCACGACGCGCGGGGGCGGCTGGTCCCGGGGCTCGTCCGAATCGGTCGACACGGGGTGGTCGACAACGACCTCGTCCTGCCACGACTCCCCGGTGAGGTGGATCGTCGTGGGCCACCGGGCCGCCCCGTGGCGGTGGAGGTCGGCTGCCACCGCGCATCCGGCGGCGTCGGGGTCGCCGGAATGCACGACCACACCGGCCAGGGCGAGCTCCGGATGCTCGGCGCGCACCG
>NZ_JAALEE010000413.1:0-2471 GCF_014145265.1 Dietzia sp. CW19
TCCGCCGGTAGAGAGGGTCCCCGGTGGCGGCGCCGAAGAGCACCCCGTCGACGCCGAGCGCCGCGCAGTTGCGGAAGATCGCCCCGAGGTTCTCGGGGTCGTTGACGCCCTCGAGCACCACGAGGGTCCGGGCACCGCCCACGACGGCGTCGACCTCGAGCGGCGTCGGCCGGTCGGCGGCGGCGAGGATGCCGCGGCTGGACCGGAACCCGATCACCTCGCTGAGCACGTCCTTGGTGGTGCGCAGGTACACGGCACCCCCGGCGCGCTCGTCGGCGTCCCAGCCCTCGGCGGCCGCCTCACGCCGCAGTTGCCGCAGGCGCGCGTCGGTCCCCAGCAGGACGTGCGGGCGGAACCGGGACAGCAGCATCCGACCCACCACGTAGGTACCCTCCGCGATCACCAGGCCCCTGCCGCCCGGCAGGTCGGGGCGACGGTCGGAGTGGTTGAGGTCGCGCAGATCGTCCAACCTGGGATCGGCGGGATCGGAGACGTCGACGACGAGCACTGCCCGCGCCGCTCAGGCCAGCAGGTCGGTGATGGGCCCGATCGCGAAGAACACGAGGAACGCCGCCGCGACCACCCACAGCAGCGGGTGCACGGACCGGGCCTTGCCGGTGGCGGTGGCCATCACGACCCAGGCCACGAACCCGATGCCGATGCCGTTGGCGATCGAGTAGGTGAACGGCATGGTGACGATCGTGAGGAAGGCCGGGAGCGCGATCGCGAAGCGCGTGAAGTCGATGTTGACGATCTGCGACATCATGAGTGCGCCGACCACCACGAGCGCGGGGGCCGCCGCCTCCACCGGGACGACCTCGTACAGCGGGGTGAAGAACATCGCGACGAGGAAGAGGGCACCGGTGACGATGTTCGCCAGGCCGGTGCGGGCGCCCTCGGCGATACCTGTGGCCGACTCGAGGAAGACCGTGTTGGACGACGACGAGGTGAAGCCACCCGCCACGGCACCGACGCCCTCGACCACGAGCGCGGTCTTCATGTTGGGCAGATTGCCCTTCTCGTCCATGAGCCCGGCCTCCTTGCCCAGCCCCGTGAAGGTGCCCATGGCGTCGAAGAAGTTGGCGAGCAGCAGGGTGAAGACGAACAGGCTGGCCGCCAGCGGACCGATCCGGACGAACGCGCCGAAGAGATCCACCTGCCCGATGAGGGACAGGTTGGGCAGCCCACCCAGGGTCTCGGGGATCCCCGGGACCGCGAGGTTCCACCCGGTGGGCGAGGGCTCACCGTCGACGAAGGACGGTCCGGCGTTCGCGACGGCCTCGACGATGATGGCCACGACGGTGGTGACCACGATGCCGATGAAGATGCCGCCGCGCACCTGCCGGGCCACGAGCACACCGCACAGCAGGAGCCCGAAGGCGAACACGGCGGTGGGCCACGAGGCGATCGACCCCTCGATCCCCAGTCCCACCGGGACCGTGGTGCCCGCGGCGTCGGGGAGTCGACGCACGAAACCGGAGTCGACGAAGCCGACCATGGCGATGAACAACCCGATGCCCACGGCGATCGCGGCCTTGAGGTCCGAGGGGATGGCGTCGAAGACGGCCTTGCGGAACCCGCTCACCGCCAGGATGACGATGATGATGCCCACGATGACGATCAGCCCCATGGCCTCGGCCCACGTGACCTGCCTGGCGATGGTGACCGCGACGAGGGAGTTGATCCCCAGGCCGGTCGCGAAGGCGAACGGGTAGCGGGCGATCGCGCCGAACGCCACCGTCATCACCCCCGCGGTGAAGGCGGTGACGGCGGCGATCTCGATGATCGACAGCTGGTTGCCCTCGACGTCGACACCCGAACCGAGGATCAGCGGGTTGAGCACGATGATGTAGGCCATCGCGAAGAAGCTGACCAACCCGCCGCGCACCTCGCGGGCCACCGTCGAACCGCGCTCACTGATCTTGAAGTACCGGTCGACGGCCCCGATCCGTACGGGGGACCGCGACGGGGCCCCGGCGCTCTGCGACATCTGGAGACCTTCCTGGCGGTGGGTGAGGAACCGTCATAGAGTAACCGGCCCCCCGCCTGCGGTAGCGTCGCGGTCATGACGGACAGCCCGGCAGAGCCGCAGGTGCCCCGGATCCCGGCCTACCTGCTGGACCCGCGGCCCGTCGTCCTCATCGGGACCCTCGCGTGGACGATCGCCCTCCTGGCCATGATGCTCATGGACGAGGTCGACATGCGAGCGGTGATCCTCTGCGCCGTGGGTGTGGGCGTGGGTGCGGTCGGCACACTCGTCTACGCGCTCCAGCGGCGTGCCGTCCTGCGCGGCAGTGCGGGCGCACAGGGCGGTCTCGACTTCGACCGCATCTGAGCTGTCGGCACCTGAGATGCCTGCGGGATCAGTCCTGACCGGCGGCGGGGGCCGGCGGGATCAGGGCTGGTCGGGACCGCCCGCCGGACCGGCCTGCCCCACCTCGTCGCCCTGCCCCACCTCGTCGCCCTGCTCA
>NZ_JAALEE010000414.1:0-3131 GCF_014145265.1 Dietzia sp. CW19
GGCTCCTCGTCCGGCTCCTCGTTCGGGGCCTCGCGGCCGTCGGCGGCGGCGACCTCGGACGGCGTGGCGACCGGCGCGTCGGCCTGGGCGACCATCATCCGGTTGGTCTGTGCCGAGAGGATCGGCCATTCTCCGCTGTGGGGGCGGGTGGGGGCGGCCGTGGCAGCCCGGTCGACCCCACACTCGGCGTGAGCGAGGATCAGGGTGAGGTTCCAGCGTTCGGCGCCGCCCGTGCCGGTGGCATTGACGCGCAGCCGCAGCTGGGACAGGGCGTATCCGGGACCCTCCTTCCTCACGTGCTGGAGGGTGGCGACGTAGTCGTAGCTGCCCCAACTCCGGTACCCCGTCTGCTCCGAGTTCGGACCGGGCATCGCCACGCGGACCTCCTGCTCGAAGAGACCGTTCCGCCCCAGGACCACCGGCCCGTCCGAGCTCAGGGTCGCCGCCCCGGCGGTGGGGGAGCAGGCCGCGGTCGCGCGAATCGGGTTCCTGCCCGAGTAGCTGACCAGGTCCGCCCCCAGGATGCTGGCCGTCCGCACGTCCAGAGATCGGGTCTCGGAGACCGCGCCGGCGGTGGCGGAGGCCACGCCGGTGGGGTTCCCGTTCTCGCACCGCGACTGCGCATCGAGCGTCGAGCACGAGAATCCCACGGTGGTCAGGGGGAGCAGGTAAGTGGGAAAGGAGCCGGTGCTGTTGTGCGTCGCCGGACCGACGACCTGGCGGGACGTGTCGGGGCTCTGGCGGAAGGCGGTGACGGCGCCGACGTCGCTGTCCCGGACCGCTCGTTCCATCTGGCCGAAGGTCGACATCGCGCGGGCGAAGCGCGTGTTCTGGTGCGGATTGGCGGCCCCGAACTCGGCCGCGCCCACTGCGCGGTCGGACCACGTCGCCTCGGTGGGCCGGATCGAACCGAGTGCCAGGGCCGTCGTCAGGAGCAGGGCGAGGGCGCCGAGGACCGCCACGAGCGCCCGCACCGGATGCTGCCGGAGGGTCACCGCCCGACCTCGTCGTCATCGCGCCCCGGCCAGAAGGTCCACAGGACCCCGAGCGCGGCGAGCAGGGTGATCGAACCCAGGACCAGCGGGTTCCCGGCCCAGACGATCACGTTCGCCAGCCCGGGCACCGACCACAGCACCTTGCGGACGCTCTCGACCCGGTACATCCCCGGATCGGGGTTCGGATTGGCGTCGCCCTGCATCAGGATGAGCGCCTCGCCGGGCACCTGCGGATGGACCTCGATCACCCGGTGGGTGACGGGCAGCCGGCCGGGACGGTCGACGGTGACGACGTCGCCCACCCGGATCTCGTCCGCACTGATCTCCTTGACCACGGCGACGGAGCCGGTGGGGATCGTGGGGGACATGGACCCGGTCTTGAACATGATGAGCGTGATGTTCATCGTCACCGCCGCGATCACGAGACCGACCGCCACCACCCCGCCGGCGGCGAGCAGATTGGCCAGCCCGCCGGCGAGGTAGGAACCGAATGACCTGCCGGGGGCGCGGTGCGCTCCCGCGGTGCGGGCCGGGGTTCCGCTGTGGGACATCGGTGCTGCGGTCTGCACGGCCATCACCTCTCGCGTGTCGTTCGTCGGTCTCGGATCAGGTGGTCGTCGCGGGTCAGGCGTCGTCGCTCTGCGCGTCGAAGTTCCAGAACACGGGGGCGGGCGCGATGCCGGCGGAATCCAGTCCGGCGGTCGGGGCGAGCTCGGCGCGGAAGCACAGCCACTTGTAGTCGTTCTTCTCCACGCGGGTCGTGGACGTCGTGGGGGCGACGAGTGTGCCGGCGGGCTTGAAGTTGGTGGCGGCAGCGGAGCAGTTGGACGGCGGGGTCGAGCCACCGCCGAGCTCGGCGATCGACACGGCGACCTTGCTGGTCAGCGCGTTGGAGGCGACGCTCTGCTGCGCGATGGTGACATCCGCGCCGAGCTTTCCCTTGTTCTCGTGCAGGCCCACCAGCTGGTAGACGGGCACTCCCGGGACCAGGGCCTTGGAGGCGGGTCCGAACTGCATGGTGCCGGCCTTGTCCTTGGTGACGAACTCGTTCCACCCCTCGGTGGCGTTGAAGTGGGCCTGGATGTTGAAGTCGCTGCCCGTGGTACCGAACTCGCTCACGCCCCACGCCGTGTCGGACCAGGCGGCCAGGGTCACCGCGGCACCGACGCCGAGCACCAGACCGGAGGCCATGATGGCGCGGGTCTTCTTGCGGCGGTTCTGCTTCGGCGAGGCAGTCGGGGAGGTCTGGGGCGTGGTGCTCATGGGTGGGCCTTTCCGGTGGAGGTGAGGGTGGGCGCCAACACTCTTGTTGACGTATCGCATTTATTATCGTTTACCTACTCGCCGGTAGCAAACGGAAGTAACGGTTTTGTAAACAACGTCACAGTTTCGCGATTCTCACCAAAAGTGCAGTTCAACAGGGAACCTGACATGTGTCTCATCTTCCATGCTGCGAGGTATTGGGAGGTCGCAGCCCTATTTGGACGCTGTGCCAGGACTGTCGGAGGCCTGAGACGGATCGCGACGGCAGCGACGACGACAGCAACAACGACACGCGACGACGAGGCATCCAGCCCGGCCGCGGCACCCGACTCAGGTGACAGCCCCACTTGGCGGGCATCTCGCAGGTCCCAGAGCCGAAATCCCGGCGAGAGGTCCGCCAACCGCGGCGTTGCGGGGGAGGGCGGCGTTGCGGGGAAGGGGTGGGCAGGAGCGGCGACGGGCCGCGCTCAGGAGCCGCGCAACTCCCACATCCGTAGAGCGAGGCGTAGCTCCATCGCGCGGTCGCCGCGACGCCATCCGGGGCCGAGGACCGAGTCGAGCCGGTCGAGCCGCTGGTACACGGTGTTGACGTGGACGTAGAGCCGGTCGGCGGTACCCGAGGGGCTGGCATCGGCGTCGAACCAGGCGCTCAGGGTCTCCAGCAGGGCGGTCCCGCGGTCGCGGTCGTAGCGGCGGATCGGCCCGAGGTTGCGCTCGATGAACTGGGTGACGTCACCGCGGTCGACCTCACTGAACAGCAGCCCGTACAGGCCCAGCTCCTCGGTCGCCGCCCCCTCGCCCGCGCGCCCCAGAGCCACGAGCAGCTGCGCGGCGCGCTGGGCCCGCTCGACGTGGTCGGTCACGGCCACCAGG
>NZ_JAALEE010000415.1:0-4372 GCF_014145265.1 Dietzia sp. CW19
CCGGTGATCAGCTTGACCGCCTCCATCACCATCATCGACCCGACCGTTCCGCACAGTGCGCCCACGACGCCGGCCTCGGCGCAGCTCGGAACGGAACCGGGCGGCGGCGGGCCCGGGTAGAGGTCGCGGAGGGTGACGGGGTCGACGGGCGCGGGCGGGCGCGACCAGAAGACGGCGAGCTGGGCCCGGAAGCGGTCGATGGTCCCCCAGACGACCGGGATCCCGGCGATCTCGCAGGCGTCGGAGACGAGGTACCGGGTGGCGAAGTTGTCGCTTCCGTCCATCACCAGGTCGTGACCCTCGAGGAGGGCGTCGATGTTCACCGCGTCGAGACGGGCGTGGACCGCCTCGACCCTGACCCCGGGTGCCAACTCGGCCAGTCGATCCCGGGCCGACTCGACCTTCGGGCGGCCGATGGCCGGTACGGAGTGGATCACCTGCCGTTGCAGGTTGCCGAGGTCCACCTCGTCGTCGTCGATCACGGTGATCCGCCCGACACCCGCCGCGGCGAGGTACATCAGGACCGGCGCGCCCAGTCCCCCCGCGCCCACCACGAACACCGACGCGGCGCGCAGGCGACGCTGCCCCTCGTCACCGATGGCCCCGAGAAGGAGATGCCGGGAGTAGCGCGCGCGCTCCTCCGCCGAGAGCTGCGGCACCGGATCCACGAGCGGTGGGAGCGCCCCGGACACCCCGCCGGTCACGGGGTTCACCGGGCCACCGGCGGGCCGTCGGGGAACGGCCATGCGTTGTACAGGCAGGTGTCGTCGTTGTCCGGGACCACACCCTCGTTGTCGAGCAGGAAGATCTCGTTGTTGGCGACCCCGAGGGTCTGTTGCATCATGATCGGCGCGAGCGCTCCGTCCGCGGGGCACGGCTCGTGATCCGGGTAGCCGATCGCGTGGCCGACCTCGTGGTTGACGAGGTACTGACGGTAGGACCCGATGTCCCCCTGGAAGGACCGCGCACCACGGATCCACCGGGCCAGGTTGAGGTAGACCCTCTCGGTGGACGGGTTGTAGCAGCTGGTCTCGAGCTCGATCTCGTATCCGCAGTTCTCGCGGACCGTGAGGGGACTGGCGAGTGTCACCCGGAACGCGGGCTCGTCCCGGGCCGTGCGCCGGAACGCCACGGCCCCGTCCGCCGTCCAGCTCTTGGGATTGGCCAACGTCGCATCCACCATCCGGGCCACCGAGTCGTCGCCACCGAAGTCCGTCGTGTCGACGCCCTCCTCGACCTCGACGGTGTAGGTGAACTGCTCGGCGTCGGGACGCCCGACACGGTCCGTGCCCCCGGGCACGATCCGGAACCGACCCTCACCGGCCTCGGCGAACGGTCCACCGTCCGGCAGCTCCCCGCTCGGGGGCACCTCACCCCGGGGTGGCTCCCCCATGAGCGCCGGCGTCTCCTCCGCCTCGCCGACGGCCGCGCCGTCGCCCGCCCCGGTACCCGTCACGGAGTCGGCT
Organism: Dietzia sp. CW19; assembly: GCF_014145265.1. NCBI lineage: Bacteria > Bacillati > Actinomycetota > Actinomycetes > Mycobacteriales > Dietziaceae > Dietzia > Dietzia sp. CW19. Next base: position 1,467 of record NZ_JAALEE010000415.1, read on the forward strand.
ATCACGAGTGCCGTGAGCACGACCAGCACCGGGATCGCGTACGCCCGCCAGCCCCACGTGGTGAAGAACCGACCGACGGGGCTCTGCTTTCGCAGGTGGTCCCTGGCGCCGGGGACCGAGCGACGACGACCGGGGGTCGTCTCCTCCGCCGGGTCCCACGGGGCCCGCAGCGGCTCACCGCGGGGAGGGTAGTACGGAGAGCGGTCCCCGCGGTGTACCGGAGCGTCAGCCCGCGAGGTGGACCCGGCGTCGACACCGTCCGACGTCCGGCGACGGCCGTCGCTCATCCGCACACCTCCAGGTCCGCTCCGGTCAGGCTCGAGTCAAGGTCTCCACGATCCCACATCCCGAGGTGGTCGCCTTCTCCGGCACTCCGCCCGTACGGGTATTGTCCGTCTGGCCCGGTCGACCGTCGACCCGACGTCCGGGAGGACAGGAGCCAGACGATGACAAGCCCGGGCGGACCGTCCCCGACTGCTCCGGGGCGCGCCAGGGCGACCCGGCTGCCCCGAGGAGCCCGACGACGCCAGCTCCTCGACGCGGCGGGGACCGTGTTCGTGGACCAGGGCTTCCACGCCTCCGGGATGGACGACATCGCCGTCCTGGCCGGGGTCTCCAAACCGGTGCTGTACCAGCACTTCGATTCCAAGCGCGACCTGTACATCGAGGTGCTGCGGCATCACGTGGACGAGCTCCTCGGCCGCATCCGGGCGGCGCTGGACTCGACCTCGGACAACCGGCGTCGCGTCGAGGCGGCGGTCGACACGTTCTTCGCGTACGCCGATTCCGACACCCGCGGCTTCCGGCTGGTGTTCACCTCCGAGTCCGGCGACGAGGAGGTCCGGCGCGAGCTCGACCGCGCCACCGACGGCTGCATCGACGCCGTACACGACCTGGTCAGGGGCGATTCCGGGCTCGACGCGCACCGGTCGCGTCTGCTCGCGGTGGGCCTCGTGGGTGCGAGCCGGGTCAGCGCCGGCCACTGGCTCGACGCGGGCCGACCGATCTCCCGCGCCGACGCCGTCTCCACGACCGTCACCCTGTGCTGGGGCGGACTGTCGAAGATCCCTCGTCAGGGCGGGGACCGGCCCGCCCCGGACGCCTAGGAGAGGAACCCGACCGCGCGCCGCGCCGACTCACCGATCTCGACGTAGGCGACCCGGTCGGTCGACACGAGATAGCGCCGACCCTTCTCGTCGTCCAGCTCCAACACTGCCTTGCTCTCCGCGGTGAGAGCGGCCTCCACGCGGGCGTGCACGTCCTCCGGGTTCATCCCGGTCTTGAACACGAGTTCACGATTGCTGTCGGCGATGCCGATCTTGACCTCCACGGTGCCTGCCCTTCTCATCGTCGGCGCATGTCTCGCCGTCGTCGGTGATACGTGGGACCCAGGCTAGCCCGGACCCGGTGTCCCGCGGCGTCACGGGATAGGGTGGACCCACGTGGATCACACCCGCGCCCGGTCCGCTGGTCGGACCCCGCACCGAGGATCCGCGTGGAAATGTGCGCGCGCCCCGCTCGCCGAGGCCGTCCATCGGAAGGCCCGTCCTCCCGCGCGCGAGACGAGAAAGGCACCGCCCTGTCCACTACAGATGTGACCACCAGCGAAGTCGACGGCATGGCCACGACGACCGCGGTCGTCGACGCCCCGTCCTCCGACTCCTCCCCCAGCTTCGCCGAACTCGGCGTCCGCCCCGAGATCGTCACCGCGCTCGGTGAGCGCGGCATCACCCACACCTTCGCCATCCAGGAACTCACCCTCCCACTGGCGCTGGCGGGGTCCGACCTCATCGGCCAGGCCCGTACGGGGATGGGCAAGACCTACGGCTTCGGCGTCCCCCTCCTGCACCGCATCTCGACGGGCGAGGTGACCCGGGAGCTCGACGGCACGCCACGGGCCCTCATCATCGTTCCCACCCGCGAGCTGTGCGTCCAGGTCACCCAGGACCTCAAGATCGCCGCCACCGGTCTCACCGCCCCCGGCGGGTCGGGAACCCGGCCGCTCAAGGTGCTGGCCATCTACGGCGGAACCCCCTACGAACAGCAGACCGACGCCCTGGAGAAGGGCGTCGACGTGGTGGTGGGAACCCCCGGCCGTCTGCTCGACCTGGCCAACCAGTCGAAGCTGGTGCTCGGCAAGGTCGAGGTGCTGGTCCTCGACGAGGCCGACGAGATGCTCGACCTGGGCTTCCTGCCGGACATCGAGAAGCTGCTCCGGATGGTCCCGGAGCAACGGCAGACCATGCTCTTCTCGGCCACCATGCCGGGACCGATCATCACCCTGGCGCGGACGTTCCTCACCAAGCCCACGCACATCCGGGCGGAGGCCGCCGACTCCGGCGCCACGCACGAGAACACCACCCAGTTCGTCTACCGGGCGCACTCCATGGACAAGCCCGAGGTGGTCTCACGGATCCTGCAGGCGGACGGACGCGGCGCCACGATGATCTTCTGCCGCACCAAGCGCACGGCCCAGAAGCTCGCCGACGACCTGGCCGAACGGGGCTTCCGCGTGGGGGCGATCCACGGCGACCTGGGCCAGGGCGCTCGCGAGAAGTCACTCAAGGCGTTCCGCACCGGGGACGTCGACGTCCTCGTGGCGACCGATGTCGCGGCGCGCGGAATCGACGTCGACGACGTGACCCACGTCATCAACTACCAGTGCCCCGAGGACGAGAAGACCTACGTCCACCGGATCGGCCGCACCGGTCGGGCCGGCCGCAAGGGCGTCGCCGTCACCCTCGTGGACTGGGACGACCTGCCCCGCTGGGGCCTCATCGACAAGGCGCTCGGCCTGGGGCACGGCGAGCCCGCCGAGACCTATTCGACCTCCCCCCATCTGCGCGCCGAGCTCGGCATCCCCGAGGGCGCGGGGGGCCGGGTCGGGGCCGCGACCGGGACCGGCT
>NZ_JAALEE010000038.1:0-14315 GCF_014145265.1 Dietzia sp. CW19
CCTGCAGGGCATGTGCGAATCGGAGAGCGCCACCACCCGGTAGGGCAGCGCGGGGAGGCCTGTGTGGGGCCCGCGTGGGGGGCCCGGGTGGGGGCCCGCGTCCCGGCCCGACCGGTGGCCCGCTTCCCGCACGTTGCCTACGGTCAGAGGTCCATCCGACCCACACCGTGAAGGAGCTCGCCATGGCCCAGAAGTCCACGACAGAGTCCAACAAGGACGTCGTCGACATCCTCACCGCCGACCATCGCGAGATGATCGGGCTGATCGAGATGATCGAGGAGACCACCGACCCCAAGGAGCGCCGTTCGCTGGCCGACTCCGTGATCGCCGAGGTGACCCGGCACTCGGTGGCCGAGGAGTTGTTCGTCTACCCCGTCTACGAGCGCGAGGTCCCGGACGGCGGCGACGAGGTCGAGCACGACAAGGAAGAGCACCAGGAGATCGAAGAGGTGATGAAGGAGCTCGAGGGCCTGGACTCCGAGAGCGCCGAGTTCATCGCCACCGTGAAGCGCTTCAAGGAACTCCTCGATCACCACGCGGACGACGAGGAGAGCGACCAGTTCCCCAAGTTGCGGGCAGCCGTCTCCGCCGAGGATCTGGTCGACCTCGGTCGCAAGGTCGAGGCGGCCAAGGTGATCGCCCCCACCCGCCCGCACCCCGGTTCCCCGCACTCCGAGCTGTTCCACATGACGCTGGGGCCCGGTGTCGGCATGGTCGACCGGCTCCGCGACGCCCTGAGCGGTCGCCTCAAGAACACCTGATCCGACCCGGTCCTGGTCCGGGCGCGGGGGTCCGTACGGCTGGTCCGTACAGCTAGGACAGCACCCGGACCAGGACGGCGGTGAGCCCGCACGCGGCCATCACCAGCACCATCGCCACCAGGCCGACGTTGTAGCGGGCCTGGGTCTGCCGGACCTCACCGCCCCGGACGAAGCGCCCCACCCGTCGTTCGTGGTGCCGCTGCACCCTGAGCAGCGCCAGGAGCGGGACCACCAACAGCATCGAGAAGACGGCCGCCCACAGCCACGAGGTCTCCGCGATCAGCTTGGCCACGAGGATGATGTTGACGGTCACCACGGCCCAGGTCCGGGCCCACGACAGACTCGTTCGCTCGGACTGCAGCCCGGCGTCGGGCGGCGTGGCCTCGGGGCGCACCCCGATCCGGCGCCGCGGGGAGCTCATGCGAAGGTGCCTCCGAGGATCGCGACCAGGAGCAGGACAGCCCCGATCGCGATGCCCAGCACCAGCAGGATCGAGGCCTGCGGGACGGGCAGCGGATCATTGTGGCGCATGGAGGCCTCGATCCGGAGCCACCGACGGAACGACACGGTCGCCAGCAATGCCGCCATCACGAGCAGTACGCACGCCAGCGGGGTGCGGATGAACTCCGGGATCTCGTCGCCGGCGAAGGCCTCCATCGCCACGGCGCCGGCCATCAGGCCGAGGCTCGTCCGGATCCACGCCAGGAAGGTGCGCTCGTTGGCGAGCGTGAACCGCGGGTCCGGTTCCTCACCGTCCCGCAGCGACCTGGGCCGCCACCCCTGTCCTCCGCGCTCAGTCATCACCTGAGCCTATCGGCCGCCCCTGCGGGCCTCGTGCGGACCGCCCGCGGACCGGGGTGATGAAATGGGTCGATGAGCTTTCTGCGTCGCCTCCGGATCGAGCCGTTCATCCTCGCGATCCTGGCCGCCGTCGTGGTGGCGGCGGTGCTGCCGGCGACCGGAGGCGCGGCGACGGCGCTCGGGTGGGTCACCACCGTGGGGATCGCCGTCCTGTTCTTCCTCTACGGCGCGCGGTTGGAACCCCGGGAGCTGCTGGCCGGTGTGAAGCACTGGCGACTGCACTCGGTGGTCCTTGCCGCGACGTTCCTGCTGTTCCCCGCGTTCGGCCTGCTGGGCAGGTGGGCGCTCACACCGGTGCTCGGCGAGGCGCTGGCCACGGGGTTCCTGTTCCTGACGCTGGTGCCGTCCACCGTGCAGTCCTCGATCACCTTCGTGGCGATCGCCCGCGGTCACGTCAGTGCGGCCGTGGTCTCGGCGTCCGTGTCGAACCTGCTCGGGGTGTTCGTCACCCCCCTGCTGGTCTTCGCGTTGATGACCACGGATGGATCGGTGGTCATCACGTGGGACTCGGTCGGGGCGATCGCCCTGCAGCTGCTCCTGCCGTTCGTGCTGGGGCAGCTGCTGCGTCGCTGGGTCCTGCCCGTCACGCAGCGGATCAAGCGCCTGGCCCTGTTCGACAAGTCCGTGATCGTCCTGATCGTCTACTCCGCGTTCTCGGACGGGGTCGCCGACGGCATCTGGTCGATGGTCGGCCCCGCCCAGTTGACGTGGCTGATCGTCGCCTGCTGCGTCCTGCTGGGGGTCGTGCTGGGATTGACCGAACTGATCTCCCGCGCGCTGGGGTTCGAGGAGCGCGACAAGCGGGTCGTGCAGTTCTGCGGTTCCAAGAAGTCCCTGGCCACGGGCCTGCCCATGGCCGCGGTCCTGTTCGTCGGACAGCCGGTGGGTCTACTGGTCCTACCGCTGATGGTGTTCCACCAGATCCAGCTGATCGTCTGTGCGTGGCTGGCCGGGCGGTACGGGCGGGAGCAGGACGCGGCGGCGGAGTGAGGGGCGTGGGGTGAGGCGGCGCGGCGGCGGCGCCGATCACGACCCCACCGCGCCGCCCCGGCCTCAGGAGAAGTCAGCCTTGCGGATGAGCCCGTGCACCCCCACTGTCTGGTCCACCACCTGCGAGATCACGAAGTCTGTCGCGGCGGACAGGTAGGCGTACGCCACCTCGCGACTGACTCCCTGGTCCTGTTCGAGGAAATCGAGAGCGTTGACCACCGCGCGCCGCATCGCCCGGTTGAGGTCCCCGGTGATCACCTCTTCAGCCCGCCCGCGCTCGTCCGAGAGCCCGATCGGCACCCAGTGCTCCTCCGTTTCCCCGAACGGGTACCGGAAGGCGACACCGGGCGCGGTGCCGTCCCCCTCCTTGCAGACCGTCAGGCGGAAGGTTGCCCGGAGCGAGCCCTCCACGGCTGTCAGGGCCACCTCTCCGTGACCCTGCGCGAAGTGTGGGTCGCCAGCATAGAAGAGAGCGCCGTCCGCGGTCACCGGAACATAGAGCGCGGAACCTGCGCCCAGGTCGGCGACGTCCAGGTTACCGCCGGTGATCGTCGGCGGCACGGAGTGAGCGTCCTCGTCGTTCAGCGCGGTGGAGTCGACGGATGCCACGCCCACCATCCCCATGAACGGGTTGAGCGGGAACCTGATCTCCCTGTCCCCGTCGGACATCACGCCGTGGCCGTCCTCGATCCGGGTGAAGACCGAGACGTTGCCGTAGTCCATCGGGTTGCCACTGTCGCGTCCGTCCGTCTCGACGGGGGGCATGACCTCGTCGAGCGAGATGCCGTCAGGAGCCCGGTTTTCCCCGGTCAACCCCAACGCACCTCGTCCGTGCCGGTTGGACACCACTCCGTACGGCACCCGGGGGACGACACTGAGGGTCTCGATCTTGAGCACATCCCCGGGTTCCGCACCGTCCACGAACACCGGACCGGTGACCACATGGGGGCCGTCGGTGTCGAAATCGCGCTCTGTCCGCGTGTAGTCACGGGGGATCGCCACGACGTCCTCGAGGATGTCGGCCTCCGCGACCCCGTGTCCTCCGAAGAATTCCACCGGGTCCCTGCCCTGGTCCTCGAGGATCCCCTCGTGGCTCACGGTGTCGATCGTGACGGTCTCTCCGCTGGCCATCTCCAGGACCGGCTGGGCGTTCGTGCCCGGCAGGTACCCCCACAGCACCTCATCCGTCCTGGAAGGAAGGTAATGGTCACCCGGGATGTCCCCGGCGCCCGGGTGGAGCGGGCTCGACGGTGCCCGCATCCCGGTTGGGGTGGCCGAGGCACCGTTGTCATGGTTCGTCCCGCACCCCGCCACGGTTGCCGTGGCTCCGGCCGCGCCCAACGCGGTGGCGAGTTGAATGAATCGGCGTCGGCCCAGCCCCCGGGCCAGGCTGTCAGCGGCATCCCGGCCGAGTGCGTTCTGAGTCATCCGGTCTCCACCTCACGTTGGTTCACACGTTGGTTCGCGTCTCTAGATGGGGCGAGCCTACGAAGCGGACGTAAGGGGCGTTTTTCGTCAGTGTTACGGCCGTGGGTCCAGGCGAGGTCTCGTGCACCTACGGGTGCCGGCGGCCGGACCCTAGGAGCCGCTCTGACCCAGGAACCCGAGCACCGCCGCCGCCACCTCCGCGGGGCGTTCCTCCGGGGCGAAGTGGCCGCAGTCCTCGATCACGTGGAGCCCACTGCCCGGTATCGCCCGCTGCAACCTGTGGGCGCGGTCGAGGATCTGCCAGGTGTCGTCCGCACCCCAGATCAGCTGGACCGGGATCTCCCCCAGCGTGTGCAGCCGGTCGCTGATCTCCATGGTGTGCACGGGGTCGTAGTGCGCCGCCTGGTGCTGGAAGAAGCTCGGCTGGCCCACCGGTCCGCTGATGAAGTCCAGGTACGTCCGGAGCGCCTCGGGGTCGAAGCCCGCCGGATCGCTATGGGTCGACAGCAGCCACTCCCGGAAGTGCTCCCGGTGCTCGTCGTTGGGCCTCTTCGCCAACGCCTCCGGACCGTCGGCCATCTGCTGGCGGGTCCGTTCGGAGGGGTAACTGTCGAAGCTCACCACATCGATCAGTGTGAGGGTGCGTAGGCGCTCGGGGGACCTCACCCCAAAGCGCTGCGCGATCCCACCGCCGATGTCGTGCGCCACCAGGTGGAACGTGTCCAGGCCCCACTCGTCGAGCATCCCCTCGAGCACCGACACGTTGCCGGTGATCGACGTGTCGACGCCCGTGTCCCACGGTCGCTCCGAGAGCCCGTACCCCAGCAGGTCGAAGACGTGGGTGCGGTACCCGGCCTCGACGAGTCGGGGAACGACGTCGCGCCAGATGTACGACGACGACGGGGTCCCGTGCACCAGCACCACGGGTTCTCCGGCCCCGTCGACGCCGTGGGCGATGCGGTGGCCCTCGACGAGGGCGTGGCGGTCGACGACGTGGTTCATCACGAGCCGGTCAGACAGGTCAGCCGGCGAGATCGGTGACGAGCCGCTCGGCCAGTTCGGCGGACGACTGCGGGTTCTGACCGGTGTAGACGTTGCGGTCCACCACGACGTGCGAGCCCCACGGCTCGGCGGCCGAGGAGTATTCCGCACCCAGCTCGACCAGTTTGTTTTCGAGGAGCCAGGGAGCGTTGGCGGCCAGACCCACCTGCTCCTCCTCGACGTTGGAGAAACCGGTCATCCGGTAGCCGGCGAACGGCGAGGAGGCCGGGTCCTCGGACGCGGCGAGCACGGCGGCGGGGGCGTGGCAGAGCAGGGCCACGGGCGAGCCGGCGCTCACGCGCTCGGTCAGGATCGCCCCGGACGTCTGGTCGCGGGCCAGGTCCTCGAGCGGGCCGTGGCCGCCGGGGTAGAAGACCAGGTCGTACTCCGAGTGGTCCACGGACGCCAGGTCGACGGGCGAGTTCAGAACGGGGGCGAGCTGGTCGAGCGAGGCCTTGACCTTCTCGAGGGTCTGCGGATCGCCCGCCCCCTCGCCGAGGCTGGCCTGGTCGACCGTGGGCGCGCGGCCCCCGGGAGTGGCCACGGTGACGTTCCACCCGGCCCCGGTGAAGACCTCGTAGGGCGTGACGAACTCCTCGGCCCAGAACCCGGTGGGGTGCGCGGAGCCGTCCTTGAGGGTCCAGTGGTCGGCGGCGGACAGGATCATGAGGACGCTGGTCATGGCCGCGACCCTACGGAGGTCACGCTGAACCGCAACTGAACGCGTCCGGGGTGTTTCGGGTCACAGACGACGCGGGGTAAGCGAATGCTCTCCGGGTTCCCGAGCCCGTGATCTTCAGACGGCCCCCCGCCCTACCAGCAGCGATTCGAATGACAGCCATGTTGACGATGTATCAGCAGGTCAACGCGCCGGAACAGCGTTCCCATTCTTAGTCGACGAAGCAATTGAGCTCTGGTCGCCGTCTGCTTAATGTCTCCGGAGCGTATCGATAAAGAGGCGCATACCCCTACCCGATCCTCACGCACGGAGGCACATGTGGACCCCTTCTACGGAAGCATCTCGAGCCCACTTTGGGTAATGGCCAACGCCGCCTTGGCCGGTGTCATCAATATGATCCCGGGTGCCCAAGCGGCCTCGACCGATCTGTATCGCACTCAGTACGAGCTCGGCGTCGATGCAGGATTGCCTGCCTATCAACTGGAAGTCCTGAAAAACAATGCCATCGCCTGGGGCTGGTGGTGAGATGAACGGCCTTGGGCCGCGCCCTAAGGTCCTCTGGCTTGCCGCCGGTGCACTCTCGCTCGTAGGCATCACCTGCGGAGTTGCACTTGCCCACCTGACTCATGCCTCCCCCAATGCCGGTGAATCCGTGGCCGCTACCAGCGAGCTGTCCCAAGGTGGACTCAGCTCACCCCGACCCCCAGCTCAACCCTGGAATACAAGCGCGACTATGTCGGCCACGACATCGGTCGCGGCGCCCTCCAGCGAGGTGAACTTGCCGGACCAAGGCGTGTTAGTGCCCCCTCAGGCTGCACCTGCGCAAGTGGTCCAGGTCCCGATACCGCTGCCCCCGGTGCAAGCCAACCCGCCGAATCCTCCCGCGCCCGCACCTATGTCCGCTGCCCCTCTGGCTCCAGCGCCTGCTCCGTCGCCGCGTATCGAGGTTTCACTCATTCCGCTCAAACCCCAAGAACCAGTTCGACCTGGACAGCTCCAAGTCGGTTGACTACTGGCCACACCTGAAGAATGGAGACAAGACAATGGGCATTATCGAAGGTCTCGCTCTGATCGGCGCAGTCCTCCTCGGGCCAGCGGCCGCCGCCGCTGCGGCAATCGGTTTGACTCCGCCTTTGGTCGGAGGAATCGCACTGGGAGCGGGAACCGCCGCTGTAGTTGGGGGAGCGGGAGCCGCCGCCTCTGTGTCAAACCCGTTTGTGATGGATGGTGTTGAAAACGCCGCGTTTAAAGGCCACAACGATCTCGTCGCAGGATCAGCCAACTTACTCAATGGACTCCAGCTCCCCGGCATTCCGGAGTTCCACGTCAACTAAGCTTCCGCCGGTCTTCATTGCTTGCTCATTCATCGGCAACCCCGCTCCGGTCCGATACCGGTTGGGTCGCGGCAGGGTTACGGTGCTTGAATAGCGCGATGACCAGCGTGACCTATCTGCAGCAGACCGACGCGTCCTGGCTGCGCCCGGCTCGCCGCGCGGACCTGACGATCTCCCGGGTCTTCCCGGCCGAGCCCGCCTTCAACTCGCAGATGTACCGCGAGATCGGCGCCGACTGGAAGTGGACCGACCGACTCGACTGGTCGGACGGACGCTGGGCCTCGTACTGCGCGGACCCCTGCGTCACCACCTTCCGGGCGACCCGGGGCGGCGAGGTCGCCGGGTTCGCCGAGTTGCGCATGAGCCCGTGCGGGGACGAGCCGGGCTCGGGCCACGGGGACCCGGCCGACGGGGTCGATGTGGAGATCGTCTATTTCGGCCTGCTCCCCCGCTTCGCCGGCCTGGGACTCGGCGGATGGTTCCTCTCCGAGACCGTCCGGATCGCCTGGCAGGTCCCGGGGTGCCGCAGGGTCTGGCTGCACACGTGCGGGGACGACTCCCCGGCCGCGATCCCGAACTACCTGTCCCGCGGGTTCGTCGAGTACGCCCGGGAGGACACCGGCTGCGCGGCCTGCACGGCCTGACTCACTGCTGGGTCAGCCGGCTCAGTGACCGTCCACCCATTCGCGAGACCAGTTTCTCCGAGACGGCACCGAATGCCTGCAACTCGTCGTCGTCGAGCCCGTCGAACAGCCACTCCGCCAGCGCGACACGCGCCGACACGACCTCCTCGACGATCCGACGCGACTCGTCGGTGAGGTTGACCAGACGGACCCGCCGGTCGTCCGGCGGCATGGTCCGGACCACGTGTCCGCTGGCGACCAGCCCGTCGACGAGGGCGGTGACCTGGCGCGGCGAGCAGTCCAGGAAGGTCGCCAGCTCCACCTGCTTGCACTCGCCCTCGAGCCCCAGGACGAACAGCAACTCCAGTCGCGGCACCGTGAGGCCGTAGTTCGCCGCAGCGCGCTCGATCGAACCCGACATCTCCTCGGCCAGCATCAACGCGCGATCGAGAATCTCACTCCCAGACAGTGCCACGCGTATATAGTTACCACTATTCACCTTTCCCACACCTGCCGACCGGCGGTGGACGAGGCGCAGGAGACATCGTGAACGTGACCATCCCAGCAGGATTCGACTTCACCGACCCCGACCTGTTCGAGAAACGACTCCCGCACGAGGAGTGGCGCCAGCTGCGGCAGTCCGAGCCGATCCACCGGGTCGACAAGCGTCCCGGGTCCGACGGCTTCGACGACGACCACTACTGGCTCGTCACCAGGCACGCCGACGTCAAGGAGATCTCGCGCCTCACCGGCGAGCTGTTCTCCGCGGGGGAGAACACGATGATCCCGCGGTTCTCCGAGGGAACCGACCGCTCGATCATCGAGGCCCAGCGGTCGATGCTGGTCAACGAGGACGGCGAGATCCACAAGAAGCACCGCCGGATCATCTCGCGCGGCTTCACCCCCCGCGGCGTGGCCGGCATGCGCGACGAACTCGCCGACCGGGCGCGCAAGATCGTCACCGCCGCCGCCGAGTCGAACGCCGACGACTTCGTCACCGCCATCGCCTCCGAACTGCCACTCCAGGCCATCGCGGACCTGCTGGGCGTACCGCAGGAGGACCGCCACAAGATTTTCGAGTGGTCCAACATCATGACCAGCTACGACGCCGGCGGCGACCCCGACGCACCGGCCATCGCGTCCATGGAGCTCATCGGGTACGCGAACACCATGGCCGAGGACCGTGCCGCCAACCCGCGGGACGACATCGTGACCAAGCTCGTCCAGGCCGACGTCGACGGGGAGCACCTGTCGCCCGAGGAGTTCGGCTGGTTCGTCACCCTGCTGTCCGTGGCCGGCAACGAGACCACCCGCAATGCCACTACCCACGGCATGGTGGCCATGCTGGAGAACCCGGAACAGTGGGAGTTGTTCAAGCGCGAGCGCCCCGAGACCGCCTACGACGAGATCCTGCGGTGGGCCTCGCCGATCACCCAGTTCCAGCGGACCGCCATGGAGGACGTCGAGATCGGGGGCGTGTCCATCGCCAAGGGGGATCGCGTGCTGATCTGCTACGGGTCGGCGAACTTCGACGAGGACGTCTTCGACGACCCGTTCACGTTCAACATCCTCCGCGATCCGAACCCGCACGTGACCTTCGGCGGTCAGGGCCCTCACTACTGCCTCGGCGCCAACCTGGCGAAGATGCAGCTCGAGATCATCTTCAACGCCGTCGCCGACTATTTCCCCGACCTCACCGCACTGGGCGAACCCACGCGGCTGCGGTCCGGCTGGCTCAACGGCCTGACCGAGTGGAAGGTCGACCTGGGCACCTGTCCCGTGGCCCACTGACCTGACGGGAACGACCGGGCCGCCGTTGTTCTGCGGAGCCGCTCCTCCCGGTGAGCTCTGGCCTGCCCCCCTGCTCGCGCGGCAGTGCATCGGGGGACGCGCGGGGAGGTCAGCCCAGCCAGGCCCGCAGCAGCATGTAGGCCGCGGTACCCAGGATGATGCTCACCGCCGCCCGCCGAAACGCCAGGTGCACAGCCAGGGTGAGGGTCAGCGCTGCTCCGGCCGGCAGCCAGGAGCCGAGGTCGGCGGTGGTGCCGCGCAGGGTGTAGACCACCAGCACCACCATCACGCCGGCCGGCATCGTGCGGCCCAGGTAGCGCACGACCCGAGAGTCGCGGAGACGGGTGAGCGCGACGAACGGTGCAGCGCGCAGGGCCATCGTCACGACGAACATCACCCCCAGCCCGGCGAGCAGATAGCCGGCCCCGGGGACCGGGGCACCGGTCAACGGTGGGTTCATGCCGGTTCCCGACCCTCGCGGGTCGCCCACGCGTACCGCGCGATCAGCACGGCCACGAACGCGCACAGCCCCACGATCAGCATCTGCTCCGGGGCCAGCCACGCCGCCACCAGTCCGCACACCAGGCCGATCGCGGGGGCCGGCAGGTCTCCCGAGGCACGCCAGGCGTCCACCGCGAGGACGGCGAACAGCGCGGTCAGCGCGAACTGCAGACCGTCCAGCCCGGCGGGCAGAGCAGCCCCGACCAGCGCGCCGACGATTCCGGGGACCACCCACAACGTCTGGCAGGTGAGGGAGATGGTCACCGTCCGCGCCCCCGTCATCTCCTTGCGTCGCTTGGTGGCGGTGATCGCGTAGACCTCATCGGTGAGCGCATAGACGGCGTAGAGGCGGCCGAGACGCGAGCGGATGGCATCCAACGGGAAACTCAGCCCGTAGAAGACGTGGCGGAAATTGACCAGGAACGCCGCCGCGGCCAGCGAGTACAGGGGAGTGACCGCCGTGAGTAGTCCGATCGCCAGGAACTCCATGGACCCTGCGTAGATCACCACGGAGAACACCGGGGCCCACCACCACGCGAACCCCGCCTGCGTGAGCAGGACCCCGAAGGCCAGTCCCAGGGGGACCAGGCCGAGTCCGACTGTCGAGCAGTCGGCCAGACCCTTGCGGATCTCTGCGCTGGTAGAGGGGGGGGACGGCACGCGGAGCAGTGTAGCGACCGCGAGGGTCTGGCCACCCCCGACGGTTCGGGGCACACTCGGTGGCGTGAGCGTGCGCGAGGCCACTCGGCCGCCCGGGGTGAGGCGGCTCATCTCGAACGCCGTGGAGGGGACCGGCCCGCGGCCGCAGCGGCCACCACACCGGGGTCTGCCCTCCTCCACTTTGACCCTCGTCGTCGCCACGGACTCTCCGCTGCTGTGCTCGTACTCCTTCGCGGAGTGGGCCCGGCAGGAGGGGGTACGCCACGACGTGTGCCTCGGCGGGTTCCACACCCGACCCGTCCACCTGCACCGGCCGGACCGCGAGGAAGGCGTCCAGGTCGCGGTGCATCCCCTCGCCGCGCGGCGCCTGTTCGGGATGCCGGCGTCCGCTCTCTCCGAGCTCACGCACGAGGGCGAAGACGTCCTCGGTTCCCGGGTCCGGGCGCTTCACTCGCGGGTGGCCTCGGCACCCGCCCGTGACCGCGCCGACCTCGTGGCCGCGGGCCTGGCCTCGGCGGCGGACAGGTACGAACGCGTACCCGGTCCGCGCCGGGAGGTGGTGGGCGCGTGGCGACTGCTCGAGGCCTCCGGTGGTCGCATGCGGGTGTCCCGGGTGGCCTCGGAGGTCGGGGTGACGCCCCGCCACCTGTCGACGCTCTGCAGGGCCGAACTGGGGATCGGGACCAAGGCGCTCGCCGACCTGCTGCGCTTCGAGTCAACTCACTCGGCCCTGCGTGAGGCCGTCCGCAGGGCCTCGGGACCACGTCCGGACGGGCTCCGACTGGCCGACCTCGCCCACGACCACGGGTACGCCGACCACGCCCACCTCGACGCAGCCTATCGGCGGTACGCGGGCACGTCGCCGACGAACTGGATCGAGGAGGAGTTCCGAAACATCCAAGCCTGGCCGCCCGACCCCGGGGGAGACTCACCGGCATGAGTACACACGAACCCGGCGCCGAACCCGCGCCCACCGTCTGGCACTGCTTCCGCTGCACCGACTCCCGGGTCGTGATCGACTGGCTGGTCGAGGCCCTGGGCTTCGTCGAGACCGTCTCGCACACCGAGGGCGGGCGGATCGTCCATGCAGAACTGCTCTGGCCCGAGGGCGGAGGCGTCATGCTCGGGGACGGCGGGCGAGGGGACGACGACCCGCACGCCACACCACCCGGGACGGGTCTCGCCTACGTGGTGACGGCCGATTCCGACGCCGTCTACCAGCGCGCCCGGGCGGCGGGGGCCGAGATCGTCATGGAGATGCACGACACCGATTACGGTGACCACACCTTCTCCGCCCGAGACCCCGAGGGGAACGTGTGGTCGGTGGGGCAGTACCGGGGTCACCCGGCGCCCGGCGCGGCCACCGGGTGACGGCCGGGCACACCGGTCGGGATCACCGGACCCGGTCGGCGCGAGGCACGACGGGCACGGCCAGCGCGGCCACCAGCGCGGCCCCGGCGAAGACCGGCCCGTAACCCCACCGGTCGATTCCCGCCGCGAAGACCGGGGTGATCGCCGAGATCGCGAGGAACTGCGCGGTGTTCTGGACTCCGAGGGCCCGCCCGCTCCAATGGGGTCCGGCGTGTTCGGCGACCGCGGTGAAGGCGAGACCGTTGTCCGCCACGGACAGGACCGTCGCGATCACGGCGAGGGCCAAGGCGACGACACCGGGGGCCCCGAACACCTCCGCGGCAGCCAGGACCGCCAGGCCGACCGAGACCGACACGGCAACCGCGCGAAGCGGAGTCAGCCGCGAGCCCACGCGGTCGGAGATCACGCCGACGACGATGCGTCCGACCGCACCCAGCAGTTGCGCCACCGTCACGACCGCGCCGGCCGAGACGGGCGACCAGCCGTGCCCGAGGACCAACCACGCGAGCATGAACGACTGCATGAGCGCCTGGGGGAGTACGAGCAGCACCGAGACGCCGTGGATCCGGTGCAGGTAGCGCGACGCCCGGTACGGCGAGGTGGCGAGTGTGGTGGACCCGGGGTCGTGACGGTCCGGCCGGGGAGGATCGGTGACGACGACGAGCGCCGCGACCGCGGAGACCGCAGCCATGACCAGGGGGACCGCCAGCGCGGCCCGGAGACCCTGCGAGGCGGCCAGCGCCGGCATGGACATCGCCGCGACCGCCGCTCCGAGGGGTTGCGACATCTGCCGGACGCCCATCGCCATGCCCCGTCGACCAGCGGGGAACCATCCCACCACCAGTCGACCGCTCGCCGAGGCCGCCGATGCCGAGGCCGCTCCCGCGAGCAGGAAGCACACGCCGAGGAGGGTCAGTGACGGGGTGATGAGAGCGCCTGCCAGGGCGGCCGTGGTGAGAACGGATCCGCTCACCAGCACGAGCCGCTCTCCGGCGCGGTCGACGAGCCAGCCCCAGGCCACGAGAGTGAGTGCGGTCCCGACCGAGGGCATGGCCACGAGCGCACCTGCGGCGGGGAGCGACAGGCCGGCCACCGAGTGGAGGTAGGGGAGCAGGAAGGCCACACCGGCCACGAACGCCGAGGCGGAGGACGCGGCGAGCGTACCGACGCCGAGGATCGCCCACTGTCGTGGGCCCACCCGGGTCTCGCCGCTCGCTCCTGCGTCCACCAGCGGGAGAATACTCGCGGTCCTACTATCTGACTACTTCGTCTCACATAATGAGACACCCGACCGGTCGGGTCGGATCAGTTCACGTCCCCGTCGTTCACGAAGGTCGCGTAGAGGGGGAGAGGCATCTCCTGGCGACGCAGCACCGTTCCCCAGACGTCCACGTGCGCCGGCGCGAGCAGATCGCTCGGCAGGCTGGGGGCCACGTACCAGTCGCCGCGGTCGAGCTCTCCCTGCAACTGCCCGGGCGCCCAGCCGGTGTACCCCACGAACACGCGCATCCCCTCCACGGAGTCGCGGAGCAGGTCGGGTTCGCTGTCGAGGTCCACCACGTGGACCCTGCCCTCGATCTGCTGCAACCCCTGGTGCATCTCGCCGTCGACGCCCGACCCGAGCACCACCAGCGCGATCCCGGTGTCCGGCTTGACCGGGCCTCCGATGTGGAACACGGCCGGTGGCGCACACATCTCCGCCCAGCCGGGCAGGATCGTCTCGACCGGCGTGTCGCTCCGGCGGGTGATCACCACGCCGAGTGAACCGGAATGGTCGTGTTCGATCACGTAGATGATGGCGCGCCGGAAGTTGGGGTCCGGCATGTCCGGCGCCGCGATGAGCAGCGAGCCCGCGACGGGATCCCGCTTGTCCATCGCGTCATAGAGGCGGTCGCCGAAGAGGCCTCCGCCACTCAGATCGTCCGGTCCCGTGTCCATGTCCCCATGATGCCCGCGCCACCGCCCGCCCACATCCGCGTCCCCTCGATCGGGTCTCGCTACGGTGGCTCCCGTGACCTCCTTGTCCGCAGGACCGGCCGATCCGACGCGCGGGCGCCTGGCCACGGCGTTGCGCGAGTCCGACGGTCTCGGCCGCCTGTCCACCGCGCGCCTGGCCGCCCTGCTCAGCGAGGGGATCCACCAGGCCGCGCTCGGCGGGATCGTGCTCTTCAGCCCCGAGACCGCCACGACACCGGCGGCGATCGCGGGCGGGTTCGCCGTGATGCTGCTGCCGTACTCGATCGTGGGCCCGTTCGCCGCCGCCGCCCTGGACCGA
>NZ_JAALEE010000416.1:0-1827 GCF_014145265.1 Dietzia sp. CW19
CCCGAGCGCATGACCGCGCGCCGGTTCTGGGTCCGCCACGCCGCCGACGCACGGGGCGCGGTGATCCTGGACGACGGCGCGGTGCGGGCCGTCACCGGATCCCGCCGGTCGCTGCTACTCGCCGGGGTGACCGGCGTCGACGGGCTGTTCCACTTCGGTGACGTGATCGAGATGCGTGATCCCGCCGGCGACACCGTCGCCCGGGGGATCGCCCAGTACGACTCGATCGAGGTTCGCGCCCGGCTGGCCGAGCGCGCGTCGGGGACCGGGACCACGGGCCAGGGGCGTCCACTCGTGCACGCCGATGACCTGGTGGCGCTCTAGAGCTCGATCCCGCCCTCGGTGTGGACCGGGGTGACCGTACCCTCGGCGAGGTTGTACAGCGCCCCGACGATCGCGGTGCGTCCCTCGCGGATGGCGCGGTCCATTGAGGCGGACTTCTCGCGGATGGCGGTGACCGCCTGCCGGACGTTCTCGATCACCACGTCCTCGTACCCCGCCGCGGGATCGCGCCGGGCCTCGAACACGGCCGGGGCGATCCGCTCCACCACGTCACGCAGGTATCCCGACGGCGTGGTGTGGGTGTCGACGGCGTTGATCGCTGCGCCCACGGCTCCGCACGAGGTGTGACCGAGCACCAGGGTGAGCGGTATCCCCAGCACGTCCACACCGAACTCGATCGAGCCCAGGACCGACGGGTCCACGATGTGGCCGGCGTTGCGGATGACGAACAGGTCGCCGAGGCCCTGGTCGAGGACCACCTCGGCGGGCACGCGCGAGTCTGCGCAACCGAAGACCATTCCGAAGGGGTGCTGTTCGCCGGTCAGTTCGGCGCGCCGTGCAGGGTCCTGGTGGGCGTGCAGGCCGGCACCCTCCACGTAGCGGCGGTTTCCGTCGAGCAGTCGCTGGAGTACGGCGTCGGGGGTCAGGTCGGTGCTCATCCCTGCAGTCTGCCCCGCCGCCCGCCGGTCGCCTACAGGGCCTGGTCGGTGAGGGTCAGGACCTCCACGCAGTCGCCGTCGACCGTCAGCGTGGCCTCGGCGTGTGCCCGGGTGTGGCCGCGGTTGACCACGGCCACGGGGGTACCGGTGGTCACCGCGCGTCGCACGAACCGGTATCCGGACCGGACGGTGAGGGAGGAACCCACGACGACGACGAGGTCGGACTCGTCGACCAGGGCGTTGGCCTCGTGCACGCGGTGCGCGGGGACGTTCTCCCCGAAGTAGACGATGTCGGGCTTGAGCACGCCCGAGCAGCGGGGACAGTCGACCATGCGGAAGTCCGCGGTGTCGGCGAGGACCGCGTCGGCGTCCGGGGCGACCTCGATGGCCCCGCGTGTGGCCACCCGCTCCGCGAAGCCGGGGTTGAGACGGTCCAGGTCCTCGTGCAGGGCCCACCGGCTCTGACGCAGTCCGCAGTCGAGGCAGGTCACCACGGCGTAGCTGCCGTGCAGGTCCACGAGCCTGCGGCTGCCGGCCTTGAGGTGAAGCAGGTCCACGTTCTGGGTGATGACCCCGCTGACCAGCCCCCGGCGTTCCCAGTCGGCCAGGAGCGCGTGCGCCGCGTTGGGTCGGGCGGCCTCCATGTGGCGCCATCCCAGGTGGTTGCGGGCCCAGTAGTGGCGGCGGTACCCGGGGTCGCCGACGAACTGCTGGAAGGTCATGGGTGTCCGGGCGGGGGAGTCCGGGCCACGGTAGTCGGGGATACCGGAGGGGGTGGAGATCCCCGCCCCGGTCAGGACGGTGGCACGCCGGCCCCGGATGAGGTCGGCCAACGCGGCCGCCCGGGCGGGCAGGTCCGGGTCCGGGTCGGTGCGGGCGGCGGGCG
>NZ_JAALEE010000417.1:0-2480 GCF_014145265.1 Dietzia sp. CW19
ATGGCGGCAGCTTTCCGGGAGGGGGCGGGGCGGGACGACGACGACGAGGTCAGCCCCAGCGGGACTGGCCGCCGTCGAGGGGGATGGTGGCGCCGCTGAGGTACGAGGCCTCGGCCGAGCACAGCCAGGCCACGGGACGGCCGATGTCGGAGAGGGGGTCGCCCACGCGGCCGGCGGGGATGCTCGACACGAACTCCTCGGCCTCCTCGGGGTTGTTCTCCATCCACCAGTCCAGCCCGGGGCTGTGGGCGTGTGGCGCAACGTTGAGGGCGCGGGTGCCCTCGGCCGCCCACTCGTAGGCGGCGGCGCGGGTCAGGGCGCGGATGGCCTCCTTGACCGCGGCGTAGACGCCGTAGTTCGCGGCGTCCCACCGGACGGCGGCGGCGGTCACGAGGTTGATGATCGTTCCCCCTCCGCGCTTGGCCATCTCGGGCCGCGCCAGCTTCATCAGGGTGAAGGTCACGCGGGGGCCGCCCTCGAAGGCCTTGCGGAACTCGTCGTCCGGGTAGTCGGACAGCGGCAGCGGCATGGCCATGTTAGCGTTGTTGACCAGGATGTCGACCCCGCCGAGCTTCTCCACGGCGGTCGCGATGATCGCCTCGGGGGCGCCGTCGGTGATGATGTCCACGGCCAGGCACTCGGCCGTCCCACCGTTCGCACGGATGATCTCGGCGACCCGCTCGAGCTTGCGCATCCGACGCCCGACCAGCAACAGCGCGGCACCGGATTCGGCGAGGCCGAGCGCGATGCCCTCCCCGACCCCCTGCCCGCCACCGGTGACGATGGCGACCTTTCCGGCCAGACGGTTCTCACGTGCGGTGCCGGCCTTCTCGGTGTGCTGCGCGATCGTGTCGGTCTGCGTGGACGTGTCAGTCTCTGCGGTCGTGTCGGTCTGCGCGGTGCTGTCGGTCATGGGGTCCTCCGGGGTCGGTACGGGAATCTGTGGGAGTGGGAACGGGGCGTCACGGCGATCACGCGGTGGGAAGGTCGATCACGCGGTGGCGAAGGTGACGAGGCCGGCGATCACCACGAGGGAGATCACGGCGGAGCGGAACACGTGGGTGGGCAGGCGCATGGCGATGCCGATTCCGAGTTGGTTGGCCAGGACGCCGACGACGGTGCAGGCCACGATCATGGGCAACAGGGCGGGTAGGTCGATCTCCGTGCCCGACCACAACAGTGCGAGGGAGACCAGGCTGGTGATGACGAAGTACCCGGCGAGGTCGGCGATGAAGCCCAGCGGCGGCAGCCTGGCCCGGCTGAGCAGCAGGACGACCGGCGGTCCGTTGAGCGAGGTGGTGGTGGAGAAGTACCCGCTGATCACCCCGGTGACCGCGGTCGCGATCGCCGAGGGCGGCCGGGGTGTTTTGGCCGCGGGCAGCGCCATGGCGACCCCGCACAGGACCGTGATCGCGCCTGCCGCCGGCTTGAGGTGCTCCTCCGGCAGGAACGCGATGGTCTGAACGCCCAACCAGGCGCCCGGCACACTCGCCAGTCCCAGCACCGCGACGCGCGGCCAGGTGATGTGAGCGCGCAACTGCACGGTGACGCCCACCCTGGTGACCAGGGCCACGACCAGGTTCACCACCACCGTCTCGGCCAGTCCGATGCCCGCCATCAGCATCAACGGGGTGGCCAACAGGGACGTGCCGAACCCGGTGGCGCCGCCGATGACCGAGGCCGCCGCCACGCACAGCGCGGCGATGACGATCAGCTCCACGCGTCACCGTCACGGTCACAGTCGTCGTCACCGACTCGCCGGGCAGAGCTCGCACCGTCCGCCCGCGCCCTCACTGCCCGCCGGTGGGGGCGAGGTGGTTGTCCGTGAGCTGGAAACTCGGGATGTCCTTGAGGTTGAGCATCGCCTCGTAGGTGCGCTTGTAGCCGGTGCTCGTGATGACCCAGCGACCGTCCTGGCGCGCGTAGGTGTCGGAGTAGAAGGCGCTTCCGATGATCATCGTGTCGAAGGCGGGCACGATCACCCGGTCCTGCAGGTACCAGCGGCCGGTCGCGGTGTCGCCGTCCACCTCGATCTCCGGGTGGTGGGCCTGGTGCTCGGTGATGACGTCGTCGGTCATCTGCTCCCGCAACCCGGCCACCACCTCGTCGCGGCCGGTGTAGGACAGGCGCTTGCCGTAGGAGGCCGAGACCTCGGGGGCGAGTGTCCCGGCGAGCTCGTCCCACAGTCGCAGATCCACACAACGCAGGTAGCGGTACTTCAGGGACTTGATCGCGTCGATGTCGTCGCGGCGGTCAGTGGTGGTCATCGTCGGCCTTTCGCACGAGGGGCGGGGCGCGTCAATCCACACCCGTCAACCCGACTGTAGTCAATTGTGTACAGTTTGGGAATGGAAAGTGAGAACCGATCCGACGACGACGAGGACGGCCTCCCCGGACCGACCCCGCCCGACTCCGCGCCCACCCGTGGGCACGGCGCCCCGCGACCCCGCCCGACCGGTCGCGACGAGGTCCGTTCCGCC
>NZ_JAALEE010000418.1:0-2556 GCF_014145265.1 Dietzia sp. CW19
CGCGGATCCTGCCGGCCCGCCCCGACGGGGCCGGCGGATGGACTCTCTCCGGCCGGGTCCGCACCGCCCACCTGGCCGACCTCGCAGGCGCTCCCGCGCTCGCCGTGGTCCCGGAGGGAGCCGGGGCCGACGATCCCGTGGAGATCGTCGACTGGATCTGACCGGCCGGCGGTCAGCGCTTGCGGTTGCGGATCTTCTCCGCGAACTCGCGGGCCTTGCGCTGGTTCTCCGGCTTGGACGCCTCACGCTTGACCACCTCGGCGGCCTTGAGCGCGACGCCGGTCCGCAGGGCATTTCTCAGGAAAGCCATAGTGCACCTCTGTTCTCGGGGGAGTGCCAGTGTAGGCACAGTATCAGCCCGCCGCGACCGGGCGGCGCAGCAGGTACACGTCCATCACCCAGCCGTTCTCCGCGCGGAGCCGCTCACGATGGCCCCGCAGCTCGCCGAGGACGTCGCCGACCCTGCCCGCGACCAGGCACTCGCCCGCATCGCCGAGGTTGCCGCCCCACCAGATGTGCCAGTCGGCCAGGTCCTCCAGCGGCAGGTCCGCGTTGAGCATCACCACCACGTTGTCCGCTCCGTCGGCGACGACCTCCGCCAGTCGCCGGCCGGTGGTCACGGTGACCGTCCCGCCGATCTCGTGCAGGACCAGCCGGTGACGCGCCGCCAACACCTGTAGAGCGGAGATGCCGGGGATCACCTCGACGGCGAAGTCGAGCCG
This sequence comes from Dietzia sp. CW19, assembly GCF_014145265.1. NCBI lineage: Bacteria > Bacillati > Actinomycetota > Actinomycetes > Mycobacteriales > Dietziaceae > Dietzia > Dietzia sp. CW19. The sequence goes on from NZ_JAALEE010000418.1 coordinate 723, forward strand.
GCCTCGGGCGAGGATCCGGTCGACGATCCGCAGCGTGGAGTCGTAGAAGGCGGGGTCGCCCCACACGGGCACCGCCACGTCGCCGGGCCGGTCCGCCAGCACCCGCTCCCACGCCAGGGACCGGGCCTCGTGCCAGTCCAGGACCACGCCGCGGTACCCGACGTGGGAGGAGGTCGACCGCGACGAGCGGTCCCGCTCCGGATCGGCGACCCCCACCAGCTCGACGCCCGGCGCGTGGCGGGCGAGTAGCTGCCTACGGAGATCGACCAAGGGGTCTGAGGCCCCCTTCACCGCGGCCACGGCGTAGGCGGACTCCCGCAGGGCCGTGATCGCCTCCACCGTGATCTGGTCCGGCCCCCCGGAGCCGATCCCCACCACCCGCACCCGGCGGCGCGGGGTGCCGCCGGCCTCCCCGGCCGGGAGGCGGGACACCCGGTCAGTCACCGTGGGTGTCCTCGAGGTCGCCCTCGACGTCCAGGTAGACCTGCCGCATCCGGTCCATGATCTCGGCGTCCGGCTCGGCCCACAACCCGCGGTCGGCGGCCTCGGAGAGCCGCTCGATCATCCCGCGCAACGCCCACGGGTTGGACCGCCGCAGGAACTCCTGGTTGGTCTGGTCCAGCACGTACTCCCTGGCCAGCGTGTCGTACATCCAGTCGTGCACGACCCCTGCGGTGGCGTCGAACCCGAAGAGGTAGTCCACCGTCGCGGCCAGCTCGAAGGCCCCCTTGTAGCCGTGCCGCTGCATGGCCGCGATCCACCGGGGGTTGACCACGCGAGCCCGGAACACCCGGACCGTCTCCTCCGCGAGCGACCGGGTGCGGATGGCGTCCGGCGTGGTGGAGTCCCCCACGTAGGCGCGGGGTTCGGCGCCGGTGAGCGCTCGCACGGTCGCGATCATCCCGCCGTGGTACTGGAAGTAGTCGTCCGAGTCGGCGATGTCGTGCTCGCGGGTGTCGATGTTCTTGGCGGCCACCGCGATGCGCCGGTAGTTGGTGCGCATGTCGTCCGCGGCCGGGACGCCGTCCAGGTCGCGGCCGTAGGCGAAGCCGCCCCACCGGGTGTAGACCTCGGCCAGGTCCCGGTCGTCCCGCCAGTTGCCGGCCTCGATGGTCTGCAGGATCCCGGCGCCGTACGACCCCGGCGCGGAGCCGAAGATGCGGGTGGTCGCGCGCCGGTGGTCCGAGTGCTCGGCCAGGTCCGCACGGGTGTGGGCGGCCACGTAGTTCTGCTCGGCCGGCTCGTCGAGGTCCGCCACCATCCGGACGGCGTCGTCGAGCATGGTGATGACGTGCGGGAAGGCGTCCCGGAAGAACCCCGAGATGCGGACCGTCACGTCGACCCGCGGGCGGCCGAGCTCGGCGGCCGGGACCACCTCGAGACCGTTGACCCGGCGGGAGGCCTCGTCCCACTCCGGACGGACGCCGAGCAGGGCCAGGACCTCGGCCACGTCGTCGCCCGAGGTCCGCATGGCCGAGGTGCCCCAGATCGACAGTCCCACCGAGCCCGGGTACTCGCCGGTCTCCGCCACATGGCGATCCAGCAGTGAGTCGGCCATCGCCTGGCCGGTCTCCCAGGCCAGCCGGGACGGGATCGCCCGAGGGTCCACGGTGTAGAAGTTGCGGCCGGTCGGGAGAACGTTGACCAGGCCGCGCAGGGGCGAACCGGACGGCCCGGCGGGCACGAACCCGCCGCCCAGGGCGTGCATCACCGCATCCAGCTCGTCGACCGTGGCGGCCAGTCGCGGTACCACCTCGCGGGCGGCGAACTCCAGGACGCGGCCGACCTCGTCGCCGTCGTCATCTCCCAGCCCCGCGGCGGCCAGGACCTCCGG
>NZ_JAALEE010000419.1:0-4226 GCF_014145265.1 Dietzia sp. CW19
GGCGGCCGGCAGCGCGGCGGGTCCGGCCGCGTCCGCGGCTGTTGGTCGGGTTCTCCGTCATCTGATGACTCCTGCTCTGTGCAACAGCGACGCCAGTGCGTCCCGTTGCTCGGTGGTCGGTGGTAACTGCGGGAGTCGCGGCACTCCGGCCGGGATCCCGAGAAGTTCTAGTGCTGCTTTGGACATCGACACGCCGCCGAGCGCCCGTTGGGCGTCGAAGAGCGGGAGGAGTCCGAGGTTGATATGTCGCGCGGTGTCGACCTCGCCCGCGAGGAAGGCGCGGCGCAGCTCGACGAGGCGCGCGGCGGCCACGTGGCCGATCACGCTGACGAAACCGCTGGCTCCCACGGCCAGCCACGGGAGGTTGAGTTGGTCGTCGCCCGAGTAGTAGACGAGGTCGCAGTGGGACATCACCGTGACCGCGTCGTGGAAGTCGCCCTTGGCATCCTTGACGGCGACGATGTTCGGGTGGGACGACAGTCCGATGAGCGTCTCCGCCTGGATCGGGACCACGGACCGCGGTGGGATGTCGTAGAGCATCACCGGTCGGTCGGTGGCGTCGGCGATCGCCCGGAAGTGGGCGTCGAGTCCGGCCTGGGTGGGCTTGGAGTAGTACGGGGTCACCACGAGCATGCCGTGGGCACCGACGGACGCCGCCTGGCGCGCGAGGTGCACGGAATGTGCGGTGTCGTAGGTCCCGACTCCGGCCACCACCGTCGCCCTGTCCCCCACCGCGGCCAGAACGGCCTCGAGAACCGCGATCTTCTCCGCGTCCGTGGTGGTGGGCGACTCTCCCGTGGTCCCGGACACGACGAGACCGTCGCACCCCGACTCCACGAGGTGTTCCGCGACACGTGCGACGGCCTTCAGGTCGACGTAACCGTCGGACCCGAACGGGGTGACCATCGCCGTGAGCACCGTGCCGAACGGCGTGGGGCGTCCGGGTCGGGTGGGGGCCGGCCGACCGTCCGCCGACATCGGGCCCCCAGTGGTCACGTGTGTCATGGCCTCCCAGACTACCCGCAGACCACGGGAAGTCCCGATTCCGACCCGGTGAACCGCTTCATCCCTCCAGGACGTAGGGGCTCACCGCGATCTCGGAGCCGTCCTCCAGCGAGGTGATCTCGAAATCGGAGAACACCGCAGGCGCCGCATGTCGCAACTGACGCAGGACGTCGATCGCCAGTCCTCGGATCTCGGTGTCCGCGTGCTCGGTCGCCCGCATTCCGATGAAGTGCCGCCACGACCTGTAGTTGCCGGTCACCACGATGCGGGTCTCGGTGGCGTTGGGCAGGACCGACCGCGCGGCCTGCCGGGCCTGCTTGTGACGCAGCATCGGGTTGGGGACGTCGGCGAACCTCTCCTCGAGCTTGGCGAGCATCTCCGCGTAGGCCTCCCGCGACGCGTCGGTGGCGCGGCGGAAGATCTCCACCAGCTCCGGGTCGTCGGCGATCGCGGGCGGGGGCACCACCTTGGAATCATGCTCCGGGACGAACCGCTGCGACAGCTGGCTGTAGGAGAAGTGGCGGTGCCTGATGAGCTCGTGGGTGCACGACCTGGAGATACCGGTGATGTAGAACGTCACGCTCGCGTGCTCGAACACCGAGAGGTGCCCCACCTCGAGGATGTGCCTCAGGTACCCGGCGTTCGACGCGGTGCGCGGGTTGGGTTTGTCCCAGCTCTGGTAGCAGGCGCGGCCGGCGAACTCGGCCAGGGCGGAGCCGCCGTCCGCATCCGTCTCCCAACCGATCTCGTCGGGTGGGGTGAACGCGGTGTGCGCGACCATGCGGACCTGCCGCCGGACGAGCTCGGACATGGTGGGACTCCCTCTGGTGTCGTGTCGCCCGGCGGGTCAGCCGAGAAGGTGTGCGGCGACCGTCGCGGCGACCTCGGACGCGGTGTCGAGTTCCTCACGACCGGGCTCGCCGGTGAGCTGTAGGGCCGGGGCGACCTGGCGGAGGTCCCACCCGGTGGTGATCCGTTCGACCGAGGCCACCGCCCCGGAGGTGTCGTTGTCCCCGTGCACGCAGAGGGCGTAGGGCCGACCGGCCACCGCACCCTCGCAGGTGTAGTACGTGCGGTCGAAGAAGTGCTTGAGTGCACCGGACATGTAGCCGAAGTTGGCCGGGGTGAGCAGGACGTAGCCGTCCGCACGGAGAACGTGGTCGTCGGTGGTCGCAAGTGCGGGCACTGATTCGACCTCGATGCCCTCGAGGTCGGGATGGGCCAGACCCCTCTCCAGTGCCTCCAGGATTCGTCGGAGCCTGGGGGACGGAGCGTGGTGGACCACGAGGACGGTGCTCATCGCGGATCCCCGGTCCCGGAGGACTCCGCCTCCCGCAGGGCGATGGCCGCCCGCATCACCTCACGGGCACGGAGGCGGTCGCCCGCGTGGTCGTAGGCGCGGGCCAACCGATAGTTGGTACGCCAGTCGTCCGGAGACGCCTGGTACTCCGCACTGACGCGGTCGAACAGCTCATCGGCGGCGGCGTGCTCGAGTCGCCCGGACGGGCGGTGGTCCAGGTCGGAGATATCGAGTTCGATCCCCTCCTGGGCTGCCGCGGCGGAGATCCGCTGGAGTTCGAATCCGTTCCGCAGGATCGCCCACATCGCCCACGCCCCGACGACGGTGAGCAGGACGATCCCGACGCCCAGTCCACGCATGGCGAGGTACTCGGACCGGCTGATCATGGACCACCCGAGGTAGAGCAGGTAACCGAACGCCACCACCAGACCCACCGGCGTGAGGGCCATGACCAGCGGCTTGACGACTCTGTCCACGGGCCGGCCTACAGATCCATGAAGGCGTCGAGCCCCACGGTGAGTCCCGGAGCGCCCGCGATCGACCGCACGCCCAGGAGCACACCGGGCGCGAAGGAGGAGCGATCGAGGGAATCGTGCCTGATGGTCAGGGTCTCCCCCTGTGTACCCAGGAGGACCTCCTGGTGCGCGATCAGGCCGGTCACGCGGACCGAGTGCACCCTCACCCCGCCGACATCTGCGCCCCGCGCCCCCTCCAGCTCGGTGGAGGTGGCGTCCGGGGAGGGCCCCATCCCTGCCGCGGCGCGGGCGGCGGCCATCATCTCCGCCGTGCGGTGTGCCGTACCCGAGGGTGCGTCGGCCTTGTTCGGGTGGTGCAGTTCCACGATCTCGGCCGAGGGGAAATACCTCGCCGCCTGGACCGCGAAGCGCATCATGAGGATGGCTCCGATCGCGAAGTTGGGTGCCACGAGCACCCCGGTATCCGGGTGGGACGCGAGCAGTCCGCGCAGTGTCTCCAACCGCTCGTCGGTGAAGCCGGTCGTGCCGACCACGGCGTGGATGCCGTGTGTGATGCAGTAGTCGAGGTTGTCCATCACCACGTCGGGGTGCGTGAAGTCCACGACCACCTCCGCGCCGGCGTCGGTGAGCATCTGCAGCCGGTCGCCCTGGTCCACCTCGGCGACGAGTTCCATGTCCTCCGCCGCGCGAACCGCCTCGCAGATCGCCGTGCCCACCTTGCCGCGTGCACCGAGCACTCCGACCTTCGTCACCGTCATCGTCTCCTCATCGGTCGTCACACCGCTCACCAGCCTATCCGCCCACGCCGGCGAGCAGATCAGCCGCGCCGCCGGCATCGGGCATGCCCGGCCCGACGGCCGCCAGACACCAGGGCGCGGTCTCGCCCGTCCAGTAGTCCGCCACGTCGTCGCGGTGCACGGTGCGGAGCCGGTGGAGCGACTCCCCGACGGTCACCACAGTGTCGCGGTCCAGCAGGTGGCGGCCGATCCGCGTCATCCGCGACAGTGGGTCGTCCAGCCCGAGCCTGATCGATCCGGTGAGGTGCCCGATCGCGCGGTCGACCTCGTCGCCGGACGGGGGATCGTTCACCATCCCGGCGACGACCTCGGCCAGCGCACCGCTGAGGGCGTCCACCCGCCCGACGGGACTGCCGGCGACGACCGAGACGAGTCCGGTCGCACGGAACTGGTCCATCGACGCGTACACGGTGTAGGCCAGCCCGAGCTCCTCGCGGACCCGCTGGAACAGTCGGGAACTCAGTCCGCCGCCGAGCACCGCGGTCGCGACCTGTGCCGCGGCGCGGTCCCGGTGATCGCGGGACGGTGTCCTCCGTGCCAGAGCCAGGAGCACCTGCTCGGAGTCGTCGTCCTCCCCCACCAGCACCGACGACGGGGCCCAGCCCGGGTGCCCGGCCGCCTGGCCGGAGGTGGGTGCGGCGGCCCCGA
>NZ_JAALEE010000420.1:0-5229 GCF_014145265.1 Dietzia sp. CW19
CCCCCGGCGCCCACGTCGAGCCCAAGCCCACGGCCGCCGTCCTGCACGTCCGCCCGGTCGAGGACCCGGCTCTGCGCCAACGGGCGATGGCCGAGGCGATGGCCGGCCCCGCCGCCCTCGACGGCGTGTTCGTGACCGAGGGCAAGAACGTCGTGGAGATCGCGGTCCGCGAGGCGAGCAAGGGCGCGGCGATCGAGAGGCTGGTCGAGCAGACCGGGGCGGAGATCGCGATCTTCATCGGCGACGACGTGACCGACGAGCGGGGTTTCGCGCGCCTGCGCGACGGGGATGTCGGGATCAAGGTCGGGGACGGCCGGACTCTCGCCACACACCGCGTGGCCGACATCCCCGCGGTGGTGGGGCTACTCTCCCGGCTCGCCGAACTGCGGGGCTGACCTCCGGGCCACCCCGCGGTTGACCCCGTCGGCGAGGATCAACATACACTTAACGACAACGGTTCCCATTGCTACGAGAGCGGTCTTCGCCATGTCGTCATCCAGCCTGTCCCGCACCCCCCTGCCAGCCCGGGCCGCGGCGATCGCCGCCGCCGCGCTCCTCGGAGGAGCCGTCCTGACCGCCTGCGGGTCGGAGGACGGTTCCGGCGAGGGCGCCACGGCCACCGGACCGACCGTCGTGGCCTCCACGAGCGTCTACGCCGACATCGCCGAGCAGGTGGCCGGGGACAACGCGACAGTGGAGGCCGTGATCTCCGACCCGGCCGCCGACCCGCACTCCTACGAGGCGAGCCCGGCCGACGCGGCAGCGGTCAGCGGCGCGGACCTCGTGGTCTACAACGGCGCCGGGTACGACTCCTTCGTGGACCGGGCCCTCGAGAACGCCGCGGACGTCCCCGTGGTCCGGGCGGTCGACGAGTACGAACGCGTCACCGGCGAGTCGATCGCCGAGCACTCCCACGGTGACGACCACGGTGCGGACGACCACGGGCACGACGACGATCACGGTGCCGAGGGCGATCACGGTGCCGAGGACGGTCACGACGGCCACGGATCGGACGACGATCACGACGGCCACGACCACGCGTCCGACACCAACGAGCACGTCTGGTTCAGTCTGCCCACCGCGGCCGCCGTGGCCGAGCGGGTGGCCGAGGAGCTGGCGGCGATCGACGAGGAGAACGCCGAGGAGTACCGCGAGAACGCCGACCGGTTCGCCGACTCCCTCGCCCCCCTCGAGGCCGAGCTCGACGCGATCCACGACCGCGGGCACTTCCCCTACGCCCAGACCGAGCGGGTCGGCGCCCACCTGTTCGACGCCGCCCACATGGTCGACCTGACGCCGCGCGGATTCCTGGCCTCGATCGAGGACGACACCGACCCGTCCGCGGCCGACCTCTCCGCCATGCTCGACCTGATGGGCGAGCGGGAGGTCGCGTTCCTCGCGTTCAACACCCAGACCGAGACCACCGTGACCGCCCGCGTCCGTGACGCCGCCGAGTCGGCGGACGTCGCCGTCGTCGACCTCACCGAGACCCTCCCCGAGGGCATGGACTACACCACGTGGATGACGGGGATCGTCAACTCGCTGTCCTCGGCCCTCGACGGTGCGACCCCGGTCGCCGATGGTGGACACTGACCAGGTGACATCTCACTTCCGCGGCGAACCCGGCCCCGGGACGGTCGTCTCCCTGGAGTCGGTGACGGTCTCGCGCGGCGGGCGCACCCTCATCCGCGATCTCGACCTCGAGGTGGCCGCCGGGGAGTTCGTCGCCGTGCTCGGCCCCAACGGAGCCGGCAAGACGACCCTGCTCAAGGTGCTCCTCGGCGAGCTGGCACCCGATTCCGGCACCGTGCTGGTGGACGGCCGCGCCCCCGGCGACCGCGGAACCCACCTGGGGTACGTGCCCCAGCAGAAGGCGTTCGACCCCGGGATCACCCTGCGAGGACGCGACCTGGTCGGACTCGGGATCGACGGGACCCGCTGGGGTCCGGGGTGGCCGTCCCGGCGCGGCGAGAAGCGTCGGGTGGTCGACGCCGCGCTGGACCGCCTGGGGGCCGGGCAGCTGGCGGACAAGCCGCTCGGTCGCATGTCCGGAGGCGAGCAGCAACGCGTCCGGGTGGCCCAGGCCATCGCGTGCGACCCGTGCGTCATGCTCTGCGACGAGCCGCTGCTGAGCCTGGACCTCACCGGCCAGCGCACCGTCGCCTCGGTACTCGACCACCGCCGTCGTCACCACGGCACCGCGGTCCTCTTCGTCACCCACGAGATCAACCCGGTCCTGCCGATGGTCGACCGGATCGTCTACCTCGTGGACGGGCGCCACCGCATCGGCACCCCGGAGGAGGTGTTCACCACCGAGGTCATGTCCGACCTCTACTCCTCGCCCGTCGAGGTGTTGCGGGTCCGCGGCCAGATCATCGTGGTGGGCGACACCCAGCACCTGTGCGCCGAACCCTGGTCCACCGGCCACCACCATCACGACGACACCCACCCCGGAGCGCACTGATGGACCGCCTGCTCGAGATCGCCGGGACGATCGCCGACACCGAGGTGACCGCGCACCTGCTCCGCCAGGACTTCGTGCTCTACGGACTGGTCGCGATCGCGCTGCTCGGCCTGCTGGCCGGGGCGATCGGGCCGTTCATCGTGATGCGGCAGATGTCGTTCTCCGTGCACGGCGCCAGCGAACTCGCCCTCACCGGCGCCGCCGCCGCACTGCTGTTCGGCCTCAACCTGGGCCTGGGTGCGATCCTCGGATCCGTGGTGGCCGCGCTGATCTTCGGACTCATGGGCGCCCGCGCCTCCCAGCGCGACAGTTCGATCGGCGTGGTCATGGCGTTCGGCCTCGGCATGGCCGTGCTGTTCATCCACCTCTACCCCGGCCGGTCGGGGACCAGCTTCTCCCTGCTGACCGGGCAGATCGTGGGCGTGTCGGAGCACGGCGTGGTCCAGATGGCGGTGGTCGCGGCGATCATCTGCGTCACGTTGATCGCGCTCTACCGTCCGCTGGTCTTCTCCTCCGCGGACCCCGAGGTCGCCGAGGCGCGGGGGGTTCCCGTGCGCGCGATCAACCTGGTCTTCGCGGTACTGGTGGGCCTCGCGGCCGCCCAGGCCGTCCAGGTGGTGGGGGCGCTGCTCGTGCTCTCGCTGCTCATCACCCCTGCCGCCGCCGCGGCCGCCGTCACCTCGAGCCCCGGGCGTGCGATCGCCCTGACCATCCTGTTCGCCCAGATCGCCGCGGTCGGTGGGATGCTGCTCTCGCTCGCGCCCGGGGTGCCCGTCTCGGTGTTCGTCACCACCATCTCCTTCGTCATCTACCTGGCGTGCCGGGCGGTCGCGGCACTCCGGAGCTGAGCACCGACCGGCCCGCGTGACTACCGTCGGACGGGTGCCCATCGACCCCGACCCCCCTGCCGAGCGACCCGCCGGACCCCCGGCCGAGCCCCCGGCCGAGCGCAGCGCTGAGCTCGACGCGATCCGCGCCGCGTTCCCGACCCTCGCCTGGGACTCGGCGTCGTGGATCGACGAGGGCTGGGACCACGTGGTGGTGCTGTGCCGCGGGTGCCGCGGGGCCGACTCCCTCGGGCACCGGGAGCTGGTGTTCCGGTTCCCGACGGACGAGCAGGCGCTCGCCCAGCTCCCGCAGGAGATCGCCGTCCTCGACCACCTGTCCCCCGGTGTCGACGCCGCGATCCCCCGGTACACACACGTTCCGTCGGGCGGCGGCTTCGCCGGGTATCCGCTGGTGGGTGGGGACAGGCTGACCCCCGAGCTACTCCGCGGTCTGCCCACGACGGACAGGACGTCGGTGGCCGGGCAGCTCGGTGCCCTGCTGGCGGCGCTGCACGCGGCCGACACCTCCACCCCGCCGCTGGACCGGGTCCCGGACTCGTACCAACCCGAGAACCTGGACTTCGTGCGGGGGATCGTGGCCCACGACCTCCCTGCGGTGTTCACCGAGGACGAGATGCGGACCGCGCGGGAGATCTGTGACGAGGTCGCCGCGCTCCAGTCCACCCTGCTGCCCAGGGTCTTCCTGCACAACGACGTCTACGTCCGTCACCTGTACTGGGATCGGCGGACGTCCCCGGGCCGGCTGGGGCTCATCGACTTCACCGACATGTGTCTCGGCGACCCGGCGGTCGACTTCGCCGAGCTGTACGAGTACGGCCCGGGCTTCGTCGACGAGGTGCTCGCGCGCTACGTCGGTCGGATCGACTCGACCTTCCTCGACCGGGCGTGGACCTACCAACGGTTCGCCGGGCTCTACATGGTCGTCGGGCACCTGTACTACGGCGAGGAGACGTGGGAGTACGCACGGGCGACGTTCGATCGTTGTCGATCGCCCCGCCGCCCGCCGGGCTGAACGGGAACCGAGGGGCCCGTCAGCCCTTCACGCGACGCTGGCGGGCGAACTCGGACAGCACCACGCCGGCGGCGACCGAGGCGTTGAGGCTCTCCACCCCTCCGGAGATCGGGATCGAGAGGATCGAGTCGCAGTTCTCGCGCACCAGCCGTGAGAGACCCTTACCCTCGGAGCCCACCACGACGACCGTGGGGCCGGTGCCGTCGTAGGTGTCCAGGGTGGTGTCGCCGTCGGCGTCCAGACCCACGAGCTGCACCCCGGCCTTGGCCCAGTCCAGAAGCGTGCGGTTGAGGTTGGTCGCGCGCGCGACCGGCAGCCGGGCGGCGGCACCGGCCGAGGCGCGCCACGCGACGGCCGTGATGGACGCACTGCGCCGCTCCGGGATGAGGACGCCGTGTCCGCCGAACGCGGCGACCGAACGGATGACCGCGCCGAGGTTGCGGGTGTCGGTGATGTTGTCCAGGGCCACGAGCAGCGCGGGTTCGGATGCTCCCATCGCGATGTCGAGCAGGTCCTTGGGATCGGTGTACTGGTACGGCGGCACCTGGAGCCCGATCCCCTGGTGCATCCCGTTCGACACCATGCGGTCGAGGTCCGTGCGCGGCACCTCGAGAATCGAGATGCCCTTGTTGGCGGCCAGGTGGACGGCCTCGGTCAGTCGCTCGTCGGCGTCCGAGCCGACCGCGACGTACAGCGCGGTCGCGGGCACGCCGGCCCGGAGGCACTCCACCACCGGGTTGCGGCCCACCACGTACTCCGGACCATCGGCCTGCTTCTCGGCGTACCGGCGCCGCTGCTGCGTGGTCTCCGCCTTCCGCGAGGCGGCCTTGGCCTTGCGGTGCGCGGAGTGGTACGTGCGGTCCTCGGCCTTGGGCGTGGCGCCGCGGGCCTCGAGGCCCCGCCGA
>NZ_JAALEE010000420.1:5404-7572 GCF_014145265.1 Dietzia sp. CW19
GGTATCTGCCACCTCGACGCCGGCCGAGACCAGACGGTCCCGGATCGCGTCGGCGGTGGCGAAGTCCTTGTTCGAACGCGCGATGTCGCGCGCCTCGAGTTCTGCGCGCACGAGCGAGTCGAGCGCTGTCGTCGCGGCGTCGTCCGCGCCGCCCTCGGCCACCCAGTGGGGGTCGAGGGGATCGACGCCCACGACCGCCGTCATCGCCCGCACGGCCGACGCGGCCGTCAGCGCCGCGTCGAGGTCGCCGGACGCCAGGGCGGTGTTCCCCTCGCGCACCCGACCGTGGATCTCCGCCAGTGCGGCGGGGACCCCGAGATCGTCGTTCATCGCCGCGGCGAACCCGTCCGTCCAGTCACCCACGGGCACCTCGACGCCGGCCTCGGTCACGCGCCGCACGAACGCCTCGATCCTCCGGTACCCGGCGGCCGCCTCCTGCAGTGCCTCCGGCGAGTACTCGAGCATCGAGCGGTAGTGCGCGCTGCCGAGGTAGTAGCGCAGCTCGACGGGTCGCACCGCGCTGAGGATGTTGGGCACGCTGAGCACGTTGCCCAGCGACTTGCTCATCTTCTCCCCCGCCATGGTGACCCACCCGTTGTGCAGCCAGTACCGGGCGAAGCCGTCTCCGGCCGCGTGGGACTGCGCCGCCTCGTTCTCGTGGTGCGGGAACTGCAGGTCCAGACCACCGCCGTGGATGTCGAAGGTCCCACCGAGGTACCAGGTCGCCATGGCCGAGCACTCGAGATGCCAGCCCGGACGGCCCTCCCCCCACGGGGTGGGCCAGCTGGGCTCCCCCGGCTTGGCCGCCTTCCACAGCGCGAAGTCCCGCGGGTCCCGTTTGCCGCGCAGGTCCGCCGCCTCACCCTGGTCGACCTCGTCGAGGCGGTGTCCCGAGAGGTGGCCGTAATCGCCCTCCGGTGCGGCCGACCAGGCGGCCACGTCGAAGTAGACGCTGCCCTCGGCCGGATAGGCGAAGCCGCGCTCGATGAGCCGCTCCATGTAGTCGATCATCTGCGTCACGTGCCCGGTCGCCCGCGGCTCGGTGGACGGCGGCAGGACCCCGAGGGCGTCATACGCCCTGGTGAACTCGCGTTCGTGCGTGGCGACCCACTCCCACCACGGCCGGCCGTTCTCGGCGGCCTTGGTGAGGATCTTGTCGTCGATATCGGTGACGTTGCGGACGAACGCCACGTCGTAGCCCGTGGCCAGCAGCCAGCGGCGCAGGACGTCGAAGGCGACCCCGGACCGGACGTGGCCGATGTGCGGCACGGACTGGGGGGTGGCTCCACAGAGGTAGACGGACGCGTGCCCCTCCCGGACTGGGGTGAACTCCCGGAGGGAGCGGGTGGCGGTGTCGTACAGATGGAGCGTCACGGGTAGCGAGTCTACCGGTGACGCACCCTCCCGCCCGCTTCGTCAGCTCCGGAACACCAGGGCCGTCGCCACGGCGGAGACCCCCTCACCGCGACCGGTGAAGCCCATGCCGTCGGTCGTGGTGGCCGAGACGGAGACCGGGGCGCCGATGATCGCCGAGAGGGTCTGTTCCGCCTCGACCCGCCGCGGGCCCATCTTGGGGCGGTTGCCCACCATCTGCACGGCGGCGTTCCCGATCGCCCACCCGTGCCCGGCGAGTTCCGCCACCGCCTCGCGCAGGAGCCGCTCACCCGAGACGTCGTCGTACTCGGGGCGACCGGTGCCGACCAGGGTGCCGAGGTCACCGAGACCGGCCGCGGACAGGAGCGCGTCGACCAGGGCGTGGGCCACCACGTCGCCGTCGGAGTGCCCCTCGCACCCGTGGTCGTCCGGGAAGTGCAGGCAGGCCATCATGCATCGCTTGCCGGGCTGCACCTGATGGGCGTCGGTGCCGATGCCGACGCGCGGGATCACGGGTCCGGTCACGGGTGCTCCTCCGGGTTCTCGCGTGCACCGGGCTCCTGCGGTGCGCCGACTTCGTGCAGGGCACGGGCTTCCGACAGGGCACGGACTTCGTGCAGGGCTCGGACGTGGTCCGATGCCGTGGTGATCTTGAAGGCGAGCGGGTCGCCGTCGACGGTCGCCACCGTCCCGCCCAGCCGCTCCACCAGCCCGGCGTCGTCGGTGGCCACGTCCCCGGCCGCGTCGTAGGCGGCCAGCAGCACGTCGGGCGCGAAACCCTGCGGCGTCTGGAC
>NZ_JAALEE010000421.1:0-3676 GCF_014145265.1 Dietzia sp. CW19
GGCACGGGACCCGGGTGCCCGCGTGCCCGCCGCCCTCCTGTCCGACGTCATCCGCTCCGCCCTCGCCGACCTGTCCGGTGCCTCCGCGGCGGAGGCGTCCGAGGGGGACGTGATCCTCGGCGACATCGCGGAGGCGGGCCCGGGCGAGGACTCGCCCGGATCCCCGGTGCGTGCCCGGGCGGAGGCGTTGACGAGCTCGTCACTGCCCTATGTCGCGGGGTGCTCCGATCTGCCCCGGCGGGTGCCGGTGAGCCGCGTCCCGGAACTCGCCACAGAATGGACGGATGACGCACCCTTCGGGGAGATCCTCGCCGCCCAGCTGTCCGCGTGTTCGACCTGGCCCGTCCCGGGAGAGTCCACGCTGGAGCTACCTGGCGCCGCGCCCGTGCTGCTGATGGGTGGGATCGCGGACCCCGTGGCCGGTGCCGCCGCGCTGGAACCCACCGCGGGGATGCTGTCGGCCGCAGGGGCCGGCGACATCCGGGTCCTCACCTGGGGTGCACCCGGATCGCGCGTGGTCCTCCACTCCGCGTGCGCCAGATCGACCGTCACGGAGTTCCTCGCCGACCCGGCCACCGTCGACCGTTCCGTGGCCTGTCCCTCCTGACCGGGGCGCCTGCGTGGGGGCCGCGACCCGGGCCGGTAGCCTGCACACCGTGCCGTTGCCGACCCGAAGCACTGACTCCGTGCCCCGCCTGCTGAACCACATCCTGTGGCCGCTGGCGATCATGACCGTGATCCACCGCGTCCTGATCAAGGCCGTCAACGGATCGATCACCAACGACTTCGGGACCGTCTACGCGGCGACCAGACGTTTCCTCGCCGGCGAACCCGTGTACAGCGAGAACCTGCTCACGGTCCAGCCGCACTACCTCTACGCCCCGAGCGGCACCTTCCTGCTGGCCCCCTTCGGCGTGATCGACAACTACACCGTCGCGCGGTGGTTGTTCATCCTCGTCAACACCGCGGCGATCATCGGCGCGCTGTGGCTCCTCATGAGGTTGTTCGACCTCGACGTACGGTCGTTCGCGGCCCCGGCGATCCTCCTGGGGGCCTTCTGCACCGAGGCGGTCACCAACACCCTGGTCTTCACCAACGTCAACGGCGTGATCTTCCTGTGCCAGGTGGCGTTCCTGTACCTCCTCCACCGCCGGAGACTGTGGTGGGCCGGTGTGGCCATGGGCCTGTCCCTGGCCATCAAACCGATGCTCGCCCCACTGTTGGTCATCCCGCTGATACGCCGTCAGTGGCAGCCTTTCGTCGCCGCCGTGGCGATCCCCGCCGCCACCATGGCCGCGGGCTGGGCGCTCACCGTCGACGCCGGGCGGTACCTCGAGGTGACCGCGCCGTACATGGGCGAGGTGCGCGACTACTACAACAGCTCCCTCGCCGGCCTCGGTCTGTACTACGGCGTCCCCGAACCACTCATCCTGGTGGCCCGGATCCTCATCGTGGTGGCCACCCTGGTGGCCGTGTGGCTCCTACTGGACTACCGGCACAACCACGAGGTGCTGTGGTTGGCCACCACCTCCGGTGTCATCCTGGCCGGCGTGTTCCTGGTCTCCAGCCTCGGTCAGATGTACTACTCGATGATGCTCATCCCGATCATGCTCACCGTGGTCCTGGACAAGTCCCTGGTGCGCAACTGGCCCGCCTGGTTGGCGGCGTACGGGTTCTTCACGCTGGACTTCTGGGAGTCGGCCCGGTGGCCGTACTACGGGCGACTGTTGGAGTTCGCCCATCCCACGCTCGGATGGCTGTTGTTGCTGTGCACGGTGTTGGTGATCCTGCTCTGGCGGCGGACGGACCCGCGCCGTCACGAGCGGATCGCACCGGCCGCCGCGGCGGCGTAGCCTGCGGACATGAGTGAGCGCACCGACACCCCCTCCAACACGACGCAACCGGACTTCACCCTCGACGATGCCGAGTGGCGCCGCAGGCTGACCCCCGAGGAGTACCAGGTACTACGCCGGGCCGGCACCGAGCGGCCGTACACCGGGGAGTACACCGACACCAAGACCGAGGGGGTCTACCGCTGCCGCGGTTGCGGGGCAGAACTGTTCCGCAGTGACGCCAAGTTCGACTCCCACTGCGGCTGGCCCTCGTTCTTCACGCCGCTGGCCGGGGGGTCCGTCATCGAGCGGACCGACACGACCCTCGGGATGACCCGCACCGAGGTGGTGTGCGCGAACTGCCACGGCCATCTCGGTCACGTGTTCTCCGGCGAGGGCTACCCCACCCCCACCGACCTGCGGTACTGCATAAACTCGCTGAGCATGACCCTCGAGCCCGCCGAGGACTGAACGCACAACGCAGGGGCCGGCCGGGACGTTGTGGTCCCGGCCGGCCCCTCGCGTCGATCCCCGCGGCGCTGAGCCGTCTCAGGGCATCGTGGTGGCCAACTGCTCGGCGCTGATCCGGGGCCCGGTGAAGAACGGGACCTCTTCACGGACGTGACGCCGCGCCTCTGTGCTACGCATGACGCGCATCAGGTCCACGATCCGGTCCAGCTGCGGGGCCTCGAAGGCCAGGAGCCATTCGTAGTCGCCCAGAGAGAACGACGGCACGGTGTTGGCCCGGACGTCCGGGTACTCGCGGGCGGCGCGCCCGTGCTCGGCGAGGATCTGGCGACGCTCCTCGTCGGGGAGCAGGTACCACTCGTAGGAGCGGACAAAGGGGTACACGGAGATGTACGCGCCCGGCTCCTCCTCGGCGAGGAACGCCGGGATGTGGCTCTTGTTGAACTCGGCCGGTCGGTGCAGAGCGGTGTTGGACCAGTAGGACGTGCTGGCCCGACCCAGGATCGTGGTGCGCCGGAACTCGTTGTAGAACCGCTGCAGGTCCTCGATGTGCTCAGCGTGGGTCCAGATCATGAAGTCGGCCTCGGCGCGGAGCCCCGAGACGTCGTACAGTCCGCGGACCACCACGTCGGTGCCGTCGAACCGGGCGAGGAACCGCTCGAGGTCCGCGGTGACCGCGGCCCGGTCCTCCCCCAGCTCCCCGGGCGTCACGGTGAAGACCGAGAACATCAGGTAGCGGAGCGTCGAGTTGAGCTTTTTGTAGTCAAGGCGTGCCATGGCTCAATCCTGCCACCCGGCGGCCAACCGCCGGGCCGCGGCCCGTGCCGAACCGATGCACGCGGGCACTCCGACCCCCTCGGTCGCCCCTCCGACCACTTCCACCCCGGGCAACCGGTCCGCCAGTTCGGCCCGTACGCCCGCGATCCGGTCGGCGTGTCCCGGACCGATCTCCGCGAGCGCATCCTCCCAGCGGCGGACACGCGAGTACAGGATCGTCGGTGCGGATCCGCACACCCCGGCCAGGGCGGACTCGGCCATCCGGGCCAGTGCGATGTCGTCCGCGGTGAGCACGTCGTCGTCGTCGAGCCGACCGAACGACACCCGCACCAGGTGACCCGGTCGGGTGTCGAGGTGAGGCCACTTGCGACTGGTGAAGGTCATCGCCTTGAACGGGACCGGCTCGTCGGTGGCCACCAACACCCCGGAGAGCTCGGGCAGGTCGAGCCCCCGGTCCACCTCCATCGCCACCACAGCGGACGAGGCGGTCCGGATCCCGGACAGGCCGGACACGGCGCCGTCGACCCCACCGGCGGCGGCCAGGAGCGGCGCGGCGTGGGGGACGGGGACGGCGACGACGACGAGGTCGGCGTCCTCCA
>NZ_JAALEE010000422.1:0-3873 GCF_014145265.1 Dietzia sp. CW19
CGGCGGAGGCGCCGGGGGTGCGGGAGCAGGAGCCGGGGCGGCCAGGATGGGTGGCGCAGGCACCCTGGCGGGCTTCGGGAGCCCGGGCGGCTTCGGAACCGGCGGACCGACGGCAGGAGTACCGGGCGGCGGCATGTCGGCAGGCTCGGGACCCGCGGGAGCACCCGCAGGGGCGTTCTCGTCGTCACATGGTGGTTCTCAAGCCAGCCGCGCAGGAATGATGCCGATGGGCATGATGGGCGCGGCAGGGGCCGGACAGAACGAGGGCCGACGCGGTCACACGCCAGCCGGGTACCTGACCAACGCCACCAACACCTCGGAGATCATCGGGGAACCGGTCAAGGTTGCTCCCGCAGTCCTGGGGCGAACGCCGCCTCCCGACGATGCCGCCGCCGAACAAGAGCAGCAGCAGGAGACCGCCTATGTCGGCCGGGTCGTCGGACGGCCAATCGTTGGATCATGACGGCGGGCCCTTGCCCGACCGACGTCCACTCCTAGAACGCCAACCCGTGCCGCTCCACCAGCGGCATCGTCGCCTCGAAGTCGATCTCCGCGCCGTACTCGGCAGCGAGCGAGGGGAGCGTATCGGGCGAGTACCCCCCTCCCGGCTCGGCGAGGCGGCGGAACAATGCCTCGAGGCCGCCCGGCACGATGATCTCGAGCACACGGAGTTCGTCGTCGCCAGCATTCCAGAACGTGTGCCAGCGACCGCGCGGCTTGGCGAGGAGGTCCCCCGGCGTCGCCGTGATCTCGACGCCCTCCTCGATGAAGCCGATGGCCCGCCAGCACGAATGTGTACTCGTCTTCCCGGCTGTGCCGGTGCATCGGGGCGGCCAACGTCCTGGGGTTCACGATGTGCTCGACGATCGCGACCCGGCCGCCGGATACCTGGCTCTCGATGAGGTACCGGTCCAGCAGTCCGGGTTCGCCCGTCACGTCGCCCTGGCCTGCGCGCACGACGTGAGGACCAGGAGGCGTCCCATTATCATTAATGCCGTTCATCGTGCAAATCATACGACCGCGCCGCTGGCGCGGGAACCCCCGGCGCGGGAACCTCTGGCACGCGGCCGCAGCCGGCATGGCCGAGCGAGTTCTACTAGAAGAACGCCGCCCAGACCAGGCCGACGATGAACAGTGCAACCCCCAGGAGGAACTGCGTCCGGTTCTGTATGTCATGCCACAAACTCGCCACGAAACGCTTCTTGATGTCCGCCCAGCGTGAGAACGGCGGATCGCCTTCCTCGACCGGGGATCCGTCCGGCTCAGTTGCCATCCTCGGTTCCTTCCGCATCTGGGCCGGCGTCGTATACGGCATCGTGCACCGCGCCGCCGACTTCCTGTCCCGCCCACGCACCGACCCCGGCGCCGATTCCCGCCCCGATGAACGTGCCCACTGGCCCGAAGAACGACCCCGCAGCCGCTCCGGCAAGGGCCCCGCCGGCCATGCCGCCGCCAAGAGCCCCGCCCGTCTCGAGAATCGCCTCCTCGGCAGTGGTCTCCCCCCTGGCATACCCCGTGACGCCCTCGTACGCCGTGAACCCCCCGCCCGCGGGTCCGGCGAGCCGGCCGGCTCCCCGAAGCAGTCCGGCGGCCCGGCGCCCGGCGTCATCGGGCATCGGATCGGCCTTGTGTCTGCCCCTTGTCTCGGGGTCGTGCTCGTCCGCGAGAGCAGACGCCCCTTCTCTGACGGCCCCGCTACCTGCGGTGATGGCGGTTCCGAGAATCACTGCATCCGGCCCAGGAATGGTCGCCCTGTCCACCTCGGTCGGGATGGCCCGATACATCATCCCGGCAACCGCGTCGATCTCCCGGCCATAGTGCTGATCCAGCGACCCGACGGTGGCCAACGCCTGGCCGAGCGCCTCGACATGCCCGTCGACGACCTCCTGGGTGATCTCGTCGCGGCCGGGAGCCGGTCCCACGGAGTCCTCGCCCACTACGAGCCCGGCGGCCTCGGCCTCGATGATCCGATCGCGAACCGTCTGCACCGCCGGCCCCACCGCGGCGGCGGCCCGGGAGAGGGCGTCGGCCAGCTCTCCGAGACCGTCCGCGAGTTTGGTGACGTGCACCTTCTCGCCCTCGGCGGCGTCCAGGACCGCATCGGCCGCGACGCCGTCCCAGCCCACGTCCAGCGCTGAGCTCCCGGCAGCCGGAGCCGTCCGGGCCTCGACTGCCAGCGCCACCTGCTCTGCGACGGCGGAGCTCGCCGTCGTCACGCCCCCGGCATCCCACCGTCTGACCCGGCCGATCGTGTACCCCACACCGGTCCTTCCTCCCGCGCCGTCACAGTGTCTGACGGCGCGCCGGCCTGTCTGGTTCCACGGGGGGCCGAACTCTCACCTCACCGTGCGGCCGGCGCGAGGTGAGGGCTCGGTTACCGGTGTGCGGTCCGGGGTAACGACCGCGTCACATAGCTCGGCCACACTCACTCCGGTACGTCCGCACGCCCGCCGCACAGCTGGAGGCAACGAAGTGTCCTACGTCCAACCCTCGGACTTCACCCGCGCGATGATCGACGCCGGAGCGAGCAAGGTCCGCATGTCCACGCGTGACACGCTCATCCGGAGCTTCATGGCAGGCGCCATCCTGGGTCTGGCCGCAGCGTTCGCCATCACCGTCACGGTCCAGACCGGCAGCGCGCTCCTCGGGGCGGTGCTCTTCCCCATCGGCTTCATCCTCCTGTACCTGCTGGGCTTCGATCTGCTGACCGGGGTGTTCACGCTCGTCCCGCTGGCACTGCTGGACAAGCGCAAGGGGGTCACGGTCCGGGGCATGCTCCGGAACTGGGGCCTGGTCTTCCTGGGCAACTTCGCCGGTGCCCTCACCGTGGCGTTCCTCATCGCCTTCATCACCACCTACGGGTTCAATGTCGCCCCGGACGAGGTGGGCCAGCGTCTCGGCGAGATCGGTGAGTCCCGAACTCTCGGGTACGCCGAGCACGGGGCGGCCGGGATGCTGACCCTGTTCTTCCGCGGTGTGCTGTGCAACTGGATGGTCTCGACGGGCGTAGTGGCGGCGATGATGTCCACCAGCGTGAGCGGCAAGGCGCTGACCATGTGGATGCCCGTGATGCTGTTCTTCTACATGGGATTCGAGCACTCGGTGGTCAACATGTTCCTGTTCCCGACCGGCCTGATGCTCGGCGGCGAGTTCTCGCTGGCCGACTACCTGGTGTGGAACGAGATCCCGACCGTCATCGGCAACCTCGTCGGCGGGCTCTGCTTTGTGGGTCTGACCCTGTACGTCACCCACGCCCGCACCAAGGCGCAGCGGCCGCTGCCGGAGGAGCCGGCCGAGCGCGAGGCCGACCGCGAGCCCGCCTCGGTCTGAGCGACACACGACCCCATCCGAGAGGAACCCCGATGACCCCCATCATGTCCAAGCACGACGCCGCGGCCCACGTGGAGTCCGCCCGCATCCGTCAGGGACGCACCTGGGCAGAACTGGCCGATCACCTGGGCGCACCGCTGGTGTGGACCACCGCGGCCCTGCTGGGCCAACACCCGATGTCCGCCGAGCAGGCGCGGTCGGTGTGCGAACTCCTCGGTCTGGACGAGGCCGTGGCCGAGAGCCTGGCCCTGCAACCGAGCCGCGGCACGCCGCCGGAGGTGATGGCGGACCCGACGATCTACCGGTTCACCGAAGCGCTGTCGGTGTACGGTCCTGCGCTCAAGGCACTCATCCATGAAGAGTTCGGCGACGGGATCATGAGCGCGATCAACTTTACGGTGGACTTCGCGAGGCGCCCGGACCCCGACGGAGACCGCGTGGTGATCACGCTGGACGGGAAGTTCCTCGACTACCGCTGGTGACGGCCGCCGCCGAGCCGCCGGGTAGAACGACCGGCCCCCTCCGCGGGCGCCCGGGCCGCCG
>NZ_JAALEE010000423.1:0-2898 GCF_014145265.1 Dietzia sp. CW19
GAGGAGCTGCCGCTGCTGCGGGGGGCCAAGGCCGAGGGGCTGCGCGTGACCGCCTCCACGAGCCCGCACCTGCTCGCCCTGGTCTCGGAGGTCACCCACGGGGGCGCGGCCGCCGCCGACCTTGATCCCCCGATCCGGGACGCCGCCACGCGCGAACTCCTCTGGGACGCCCTCCGCGACGGCACCGTCGACGCGATCGCCTCCGCCCGACTCGGTCTATCGGTGGTGTGGACGGAAGCACGCCGGAGGGGGTGTGATCTCTCGGACGTGGCCGGCTGGATGTCCGGGACGACGGCCGCGATCGTCGGTCTCGAGGACCGGGGGGAGATCCGGACGGGTCTGAGGGCCGACTTCACCGCCGTCGCGGACGACGAGGCGTTCGTCGTCCTCCCCGGTGCTCGGGAGCTCGGTTCCGCCGACTCGGTGTACGCGCAGAGGGCCCTGGCGGGAGTGGTCCGCTGGACCATGACCGACGGCCGGTTCGTCGATCCCCGCTCCCTGCCCCGGGGCGCCGTCCTGTCCCGATCCGCCGCATGAACCCCGCCGTCGACCGACTGGCGTTCCTCCCGTTCCCGGCGGGCGTGACCTCGGCCCTGCTCATCACCGAGTACGCCATCAAGATCCTCGCCCTGGGCATGGTGCCGGAGAATCGGCAGCCCTCCTCCTCTCAGGCCTGGTTGCTGGCGATCCTGTTCATCCCGATCGTCGGCGTGCCGCTGTTCCTGCTGCTGGGAAACCCGTACATCACCGGCCGACGGCACGTCATCCAGGCCGAGGCCAACCGGCTCTACGAGGAGGCGCTGGAGAAGTGGCCCACGGTCCCCGACAGCGTGCGGATCCCGCCCGGGGTGCGGACGGTTCTCGAGATGAACCGGAACCTCACCGCGATCCCGTGCATGTCCGGCGAGTTCGTGGGGCTGTACTCGGACTACGCGGCCTCGCTCGCCACGATGACCGACGCGGTTCGGTCCGCCCGGGACCACGTGCACATCGAGTTCTACGCCCAGTCCTGGGACGACGAGACCGACGAGTTCTTCACCGCCGCGGTCGAGGCGGCGGAGAGGGGGGTGACGGTCCGGGTGCTGGTCGACCACCTCGGGTCCCTGCGGTACCGGGGCTTCAAGGTGCTACGACGGAGGTTGCGCCACTCGCCGGTCGAGATGCACCTCATGCTGCCGATCAACCCGTTCGTCGGGAGGTTCCGCCGGCCCGACCTGCGCAACCACC
Organism: Dietzia sp. CW19; assembly: GCF_014145265.1. Lineage (NCBI taxonomy): Bacteria > Bacillati > Actinomycetota > Actinomycetes > Mycobacteriales > Dietziaceae > Dietzia > Dietzia sp. CW19. Next base: position 1,228 of record NZ_JAALEE010000423.1, read on the forward strand.
GCAAGATGCTCATCGTCGACGGAGACCACGGGTTCATCGGCTCGCAGAACCTCATCGCCCGGAACTACGGCAGCCCCCGCAACACCCGCCTCGGCCGGGAGTGGGTGGACCTCATGATGGAGGTCCGGGGTGAGATCGTCCAGGCGATGAACGGGGTGTTCGCGGTGGACTGGTACTCCGAGAGCGGTGAGGTCATCGAGACCTTCGAGGAGCTCTCCCGCGGCACGTCGGTCGGTGCCGGAGGCGCGGGAGGCGACCCCACCGCCGGCGACCCGGTCAGCGCCTTCCAGCTCGTCCCCTCGGGGCCCGGATACCGCACGCAGCCGAACCTGCGCATGTTCACCCAGCTCATCGGCCAGGCCGAGCACAGGATCAGGATCGTCAGCCCGTACTTCGTCCCGGACGAGGCGTTGCTCCACTCGATCACCTCCGCGTCCTACAGAGGTGTCGACGTGGAGTTGTTCGTCCCCGAACACGCGGACCAGTTCATGGTCCACCACGCCCAGCGGTCCTACTACCGTGCACTCCTCGAGGCCGGGGTGCGGATCAACAGGTTCCGCTCGCCGGCGGTACTGCACACCAAGATGATGTTGATCGACGACTACGGCGGTGTGGTGGGGTCGAGCAACATGGACCAGCGGTCGTTCAACCTGAACTTCGAGATCAGCCTGCTGGTGCTCGGCGGGGAGGCGCTGACCGAGATGAACGACGCGGTGGACGCCTACCTCGAGGAGAGCACGCCTCTCGGCCTGGATACCTGGCAGCGCCGTCCCTGGCCGGGGCGGTACGTCGACAACGTCGCGCGGCTGAGTTCGGCACTCCAGTAGGGGCCGGCCCCGCGGCGGGGCCCGGCCCGGCAGTCCGGATCGGCCCTGTAGTAGTACGCTTTGCGTGCGTGGGCCGGTAGGGCCCTGCTCATGACGAGAGGCCAGCACAGATGCCCCAGAACCGTGGTTCCGGACTCCGGACCAGGCGCATCGGCGCCGTCGTCGCCGCGACCGCCCTGGCGGCGGTCGCGACCCCGGCCGTGGTGCACGGCCAGGAGGCCTCGGGTTCCGACTCCTCGGTGCCCACCCAGACCGGCAACAGCAGCGTCGACGGCTTGACCGGCCTGATCCCCGAGGAGATCGTGGTCGGCAACCCCGGCTTCGGCGCGGGATCCGAGGGGTTGCGGGACATCGGGAGCGGAGTGGTGCCGGACACCGCGCTGTCCGTCGGCCAGGTCCTGGGCTCGGTGGCACCGCTCGAGGCGCTGGGGTCCGCGGGTGGATCCGCGGTGGCCTCCGTGGCCTCCTCCGGCAGCCTGCCCGGGTCCGTCTACGTCAACCCGACCGGCTCGATCGGGTCGGGCACCATCGGGCTCGGCTCGCTCTCGATCCCCGAGTACATCTTCCCGGTCCTCAGCGTGCAGTTCGCCGGCGGGTTCTTCGCCGCCCTGGCCGAGCGCCAGGAGGCCGGAGAGCTCTACCCGCACGAGCTGACGTTCTGGAACGACGTGGTGGTGGGCTCGGCCGAGGCCGGCGGGTTCCTCGAGGACGCCGCCGCCGACGCCGGCACCGAGCTCCCCGGCGCACTGGCCGGAAGCATCGACGCGGTGCAGCGTTCCGCGTTGCAGGACCCGTTCGAGGAGAACGAGCGGCGCAGGGCCATCGCGGAGGCCGCCGCGGAGGC
>NZ_JAALEE010000424.1:0-1481 GCF_014145265.1 Dietzia sp. CW19
AGGCCTCGGCGCAGATCGCGCAGTGGGCGTGCATGTCCGCGTGGGCCCCGCAGTCGTCAGCGCACGTCGCGCACGCGACGCGGCACGCGCTGAGCAACTCCTTGACCGCCCCCGAGATCGTCCCGGTCCGGCGACTCAATACCGACGCGGTGGCCGCGCACACGTCCGCGCAGTCGAGATCGGTGCGGATGCAGTCGCGCATCTCCGCGACCGACTCCTCGGCCAGGCACGCGTCCGCGCAGGCGGTGCAGATGCGCGCGCACGCGGACGCGGCGTCGATCGCCTCCGCCAGCAACTCGACGGGCAGACCGCCGGTCGGGTGGGGGTGGGACGTGATCATGTCGATGGTGCTCATGGTTCCTCCTGGGACTCGTTCTGGTGAGGGCGAGGCGGGGGTCATCGGGTGGCCAGGACGATCCGCTGCAGGTCGTGGCCCACGATCACGTCCCCGCCGTAGCCCTCCTGGGCCCAGTCGTGCCATTGCCGCACGTCCACGACGCCGGAGTAGTCACCGAGGTGCGTGAGGACCAGTCGCTTGGCGCCGGCGCGCTCGGCGACCTGCCCCACCACCTGGACCTCGACGTGGGACTCCAGGTTGTGCTCGATCATGGCCGGCGGCAGGTTGCCGCCGCGCACGTTGATCGCCTCGTGCACGAGGGTGTCGGTGCCGAGCGCCAACCGGCCCAGGTTCTCGCTGAGGCTGGTGTCCCCGGAGAACGTCACCGACCCGTGCGCGGTGTCGAAGCGGAAGGCGAACGCGGGGAAGACCGGCCCGTGCGGGACGAGGGTGGCGGTGACCCGGACGTTCTGGTCCTCCATGACGAGGAACGGGTCCATCGCCGGGGAGGTGTTGGTGTAGCTGGCGCCGACGTCCGGGATCACGATCTCGTGGACGTCGAACAGCGTGCGCGGGTCGGGCGGCCCACCGGTGGGGCCGTTGTCCCGGAGGAAGATGTTCGACGTGTAGGCGTAGGCCTCGTCCAGCCGCTGCGTCATCTCCGCCGTGCCCGGGGTCGGGCTCTGGGGGGCGACCACCGGGAAGTCCGGGTAGTCGACGTTGGGCGGTCGCAGTCCGCCCGCGGACCCCGGGCCGTGGACGCCGACGGGGGCCACGAGTTTGTCCCCGGCGGCGTTGGCGACCACCCCACCGATGAGCGCGAAGTTGTAGTAGTCCGCGATGTGGTCGGCGTGCAGGTGGGTGAGGAAGATGTCGCTGATCGCCGCCAGTTCCAGGCCCGTGAGCCCGTACTGCGTCACCGCGGACCGCCCGCAGTCGATCACGTAGGCGGCCCCGTTGACCACGAGGACCGACGCGATCCCCACCCGCGTCCTCTCCACCATCGGGCCGGCGAGTGTCCCCAGGAGCAGTAGCTCGAGTGGTTCACGCTGCGCCGAGGGGATGCCGTCCGGCGGGGTGCCGCCGGACGACCCGAGGGAGCCGGAGCCCAGGGAGCCCGTGAGGCTCTGGGCTCCGGCGGAGC
>NZ_JAALEE010000039.1:0-2022 GCF_014145265.1 Dietzia sp. CW19
GCCCGGCGCCACCGGGCGCCGGGCGGGCGATCAGACCGCCGCCGACTCCGCCGAGCGACGCGGCGCGACGGTCTCGTAGTCGGCGGTGTCCGCGGTGCGGGTCCGGCGCTGGTACTCGTGGACCAACCCGGGCCAGTTGGTGGTGACCCTTCCGGAGTCCACCCTGTACCAGGAGTCGCACCCGCTCCAGACCGAGTCGTCGAGGCGTCGCAGGATCTCGGCGTCGTAGGCGTCGTCGACCTCACGTCGCACCTCGAGTGCCACGGGCCGCTCAGCCCGGGCCAGATCCTCGACGATCTGACGGATGTACCGGGCCTGCTGTTCCATCATGAGGATGATCGAGCTGCTGCCGAGGTTGGTGTTGGGGCCGTAGACCAGGAACATGTTGGGAAAGCCCGGGACGGCCATCCCGAGGTACGCCCGTGCGCCCTCGCGCCACTGCTCGTGCAGATCCCGGCCCCCGCGCCCCCGCACGGTGATGGGCGCGAGGAACTCGGTGGCCTTGAAGCCGGTGCCGTAGACGATGACGTCGGCGGGGTGCAGACGTCCGTCGGATGTGACGATCCCGTCGGGGACGACCTCGGCGACGCCGTCGGTCACCACGTCGACGTCCGGCTGGGCGAGCGCGCGGTACCACTCGTTGCTGAACAGCATCCGTTTGCACCCGATCGGTTCCGTGGGGGTGAGTGCGGCGCGCAACTCCGGGTCCCGGACGGTCAGCCTGAGGTTGGCCTTGGCCAACCCGCTGAGGATCCGCGCCAGTGGACGAGCGGAGGTCAGGGCCAGGCCGATGGCCTCCGTGGTCTCCCAGATCGCCCCGCGCATCGCGGGGACGAGGCCGGGGACACGGGCGAACGCGGTGTGGTGCGCGTCGGTGTAGGCCCGGTCGGGCTTGGGCACCACCCACGGCGCCGAGCGCTGGTAGACCGTCACGTGGGACGCGGCCTCACGGATCCGGGGGACGAACTGGATCGCCGAGGCCCCGGTACCGAGCACCGCGACCCGCTTGCCGGTGAGATCCACATCGTGCCGCCACCGGGCGGAGTGGAACGACGGGCCCGCGAAGGAGTCCAGCCCGGGGATGTTCGGGTAGGCCGGCCTGGACAGCTGGCCGATCGCGGGGACCAGAACGTCGGCCTCGAACGACTCGCCGGAGGCGGTGAGCACCGTCCACGTGGCGGTGTCCTCGTCGAAGGTGGCCGAGGTCACCTCGATCCCCGTGCGCACCTTGTCCCGTAGGCCGTACCGGTCCGCCGTCTCGCGGATGTAGGACAGGATGTCCGGCTGCTCGGCGTAGCGGCGGCCCCAGTCCGTCTTGCGGTGGAACGAGTACGAGTACAGGTTCGACGGCACGTCACAGGCCGCTCCCGGGTAGGTGTTGTCCCGCCACACCCCGCCCACGTCGTCGGCCTTCTCCAGGATCGTCACGTCCGCGAGGTCGTCTCGGGTGAGTTCGTAGGCGGCGCCGAGGCCACCGAATCCGGCGCCGATGATGAGTACGCGCGGGCGCCGTCGGGTGCTGTTCGCGGGTGAGGCGGAGGAAGTCATGGTGCGACCGTATGGGGTCGGCCCGGCGTGGCCACAGACTTTCCCGGACGAATAATCCATAATTCCGGCCATGACCGCCTGGGACCGCCCCGCGGTAGCGCACTGGGACTTCCCGCGTTCTGCCACCGGCATCGGTGTGCTCGTCGAGGCCGGGGGCGCACTCGGCGTGGAGGCGGGGACCATCCTGCGCGGGGTCGGTCTCAGTCCCGCCGAGCTCGCGACCCCCGATCTGCTGGTGGCCCCGGCGCAGGAGCTCGCCGCGATCCGCAACCTGTGCGCCGCCGCTGGTGACCGCCCCGCGCTCGCCGCGGAAGTCGGGGCCGCCTATAGGTTGACGACCTTCGGGATCCTCGGATACGCCCTGTTGTCCAGCCCCACCCTCCGCGACGTGATCGCCATGACACTGCGCTTCATCGATCTGAGCTACATCTTCAGCGCGTTCGGTGTGGAGGCGACCGGCGACCGGATCGTCGT
>NZ_JAALEE010000039.1:2102-10194 GCF_014145265.1 Dietzia sp. CW19
CCGCGAGTTCCTCGTGGATCGGGATCTCTTCGCGATCGACTCCGTTCTCCGGGACCTCGTCCCCGGCGGCCTGCCCTTCACCGAGGTCACGTTCGCCGGTGGGCGCACCGACGAGACCCTCGCCGCCTACGGCGAGCGGCTGGGCACGGTGCCGTCATCGCCCGGTGGTGGCGACGGGGTCACGGCGGTCTTCGACGCCGTCCACCTCGACCGACCCCTCCCGCAGGGCAGTGCCGGGGCGGTGGCCATGGCCGAGGCGCTCTGCCGGGACCTCGCCGCCACCCGCCGGACCCGCGGGCCGGTGAGCAGCCGTGTCCGCGTCGAGATCACCGGGAGTCTCTCCCAGGGGGCACCCATGACCTCCGTGGCCGCCGCACTGGGGATGAGTCCCCGGACGCTGCGGAGGCGGCTGGCGGACGAGGGCACCTCGTACCAGCGCCTGCTGGGCGACGTCCGGGTCGAGTTGGCGGAGCGGATGCTGGCCACCGGTCTGCTCTCGGTCGAGGACGTCGCGATCCGCCTGGGATACGCCGAGGCGTCGAGCTTCATCCACGCGTTCCGGCGCCTCACCGGCACCACGCCACACCAGGCCTCCGTCGCCTCCCGGACCCGGACCTCGGCGGCGCCGCGGGCCTGATGTGCCGGGTGAGACCCGGACGTGGGATGATCGGCGGCGTGCTGAAGTGGACCACCGCCGGAGAATCGCATGGCCAGGCCCTAGTGACGATCGTCGAGGGCGTCATCGCGGGGGTCGAGGTGACGAGCGAGCAGATCGCCTCGCAGCTCTCCCGCCGCCGCCTGGGCTACGGCCGCGGCGCCCGGATGAAGTTCGAGGCCGACGCGGTGAGGGTGCTCGCGGGCGTCCGGCACGGTCGCACCATGGGCTCGCCCATCGCGATCGAGGTCGGTAACACCGAGTGGCCCAAGTGGGAACAGATCATGTCGGCGGATCCCGTCGAGCCCGACGCGATCGAGGACAAGGCCCGCGCGGCCGTGCTCACCCGACCGCGCCCGGGCCACGCCGACTTCGCCGGCATGTTGAAGTACGACTTCGACGACGCCCGGATGGTCCTGGAGCGCGCGAGCGCCCGCGAGACCGCGGCCAGGGTCGCCGCCGGGACGGTCGCCCGCGCGCTGCTGCGTGAGGTCCTGGGTGTCGAGGTCCTCTCGCACGTGATCTCGATCGGCGCCTCCGAGCCCTACACCGGACCCGAGCCCACGTTCGCCGACCTGCCGGCCATCGACGACAGTCCCGTGCGCGCGTTCGACGCGGCGAGCGGGGACCTGATGATCGCCGAGATCGAGGCCGCCAAGAAGGCCGGCGACACGCTCGGAGGCGTGGTCGAGGTGGTTGTCCACGGTCTGCCCATCGGACTCGGTTCGCACGTGTCCGGCGAGGAGCGCCTCGACGCCCAACTGGCGGGGGCCCTCATGGGTATCCAGGCGATCAAGGGGGTCGAGGTCGGCGACGGTTTCGAGACCGCCCGTCGACGGGGAAGCGTGGCACACGACGAGATGGTGCGCGGAGCGGACGGTGTGGGACGCCGGAGCAACCGTGCGGGTGGACTCGAAGGGGGGATGACCAACGGTCAGCCGCTCCGGGTCCGCGCCGCCATGAAGCCCATCTCCACCGTCCCCCGCGCGCTGAGCACGGTCGACATGGCCGACGGGTCGGGCGCCACCGCGATCCACCAGCGCTCCGACGTGTGCGCGGTCCCCGCTGCCGGAGTGGTCGCGGAATCGATGGTCGCGCTGGTCCTGGCACGGTCCGTCCTGCAGAAGTTCGGCGGGGACTCGGTGTCGGAGACCCGACGCAACGCGCAGGGCTACCTCGACGCCGTGGCGGCGAGACTGGACTGGGACTCGGATCCGGCATGAGCGATCCGGCACGGCCGGTCGCCGTCCTGGTGGGTCCGCCGGGTGCCGGCAAGACGACGATCGGACGCAAGCTCGCCCGGAGGCTCGACGTGCCGTTCCGTGACGCCGATCAGATGATCGAGGAGTCCGAGGGGCGGTCGATCCCCGAGATCTTCGCGGACGACGGTGAGCCCGCGTTCCGCGCGATCGAGGAGAAGGTCGTGGGGGAGGCGCTCGCGTCCTTCGACGGTGTCCTGTCGCTGGGGGGCGGGGCGGTGCTCTCGGCCACCACCCGCGCACGGCTCCGTGGTCACCGCGTGATCCATCTGACGATCGGGGTGGCCGAGGGTGTTCGTCGGTCGCGCGGTCCGGGCCGTCCTCTCCTCGCGGGCGGGGACGCGACGGCGCGCTACCAGGCGTTGCTGACCGAGCGGTCACCGCTGTACCGCGAGGTGGCGTGGTCGACGGTGAGCACGGAACGCCGGAGTTCGGGCAAGGTGGTGACGGAGATCGTCGACAGGCTCGAGTCCGGTGACCCGCACGCCCGGGGCACAGGGGACCGATCGTGAGTCGGGCGAGAGACGGGTACGAGCGTGAGTAGTCGAGCGATGAGCGGGAGTCCATCATGAACCGAGACCGGAACGACACCGACCCCGTGGTGGTGGAGGTGCGGTCCGCCGATCCGTACCCGGTGGTGATCGGCCGTGGACTGCTGCCGGAGATCCTCGAGGCGTGTTCGACGTCGCGCAACCTGGCGATCTTCCACCAGCCTCCGTTGACCCAGACCGCCGAGGCCCTGCGCGAGCAGCTCGCCGAGGCCGGCGTCAACGCGCACCGCGTGGAGATCCCCGACGCCGAGGCCGGCAAGGATCTGGCAGTGGCGGGGTACTGCTGGGACGTCCTCGGCAAGATCGGGTTGGGCCGCAAGGACACCGTGGTGAGCCTGGGCGGCGGGGCGGCGACGGACCTCGCCGGCTTCGTGGCCGCCACCTGGATGCGCGGGGTCCGCGTGATCCACATCCCCACCACGCTGCTCGCGATGGTGGACGCCGCCGTCGGTGGTAAGACCGGGATCAACACCGACGCGGGCAAGAACCTGGTGGGCAGCTTCCACGAGCCGGCCGCCGTCTTCGTCGACACCGCGACACTCGAGTCGGTTCCGCGCAACGAGCTGATCTCCGGGATGGCGGAGGTGGTCAAGTGCGGCTTCATCGCCGACCCCGCGATCCTCGATCTCATCGAGGCCGACCCGCAGGCGGCGCTCGACCCGACCGGGGAGACGATCGTCGAGCTCATCCGCCGGAGCATCCAGGTCAAGGCCGACGTGGTGGGCCGGGACCTCAGGGAGTCCGGTCCCCGGGAGAACCTCAACTACGGACACACCCTCGGCCACGCGGTCGAGCGGCGTGAGCAGTACCGCTGGCGGCACGGGGCGGCCGTGAGCGTGGGGATGTGCTTCGTGGCCGAGCTGGCCCGCCTGGCCGGTCGTCTGGACGACGCGACGGCCGACCGTCACGCGTCGATCCTGTCCTCTCTCGGCCTACCCACCGGATACCACGACGACGCGTTCCCGCGGTTGCTCGAGCTGATGGCGGGGGACAAGAAGAACCACTCCGGCTTCCTCCGGTTGGTGGTCCTCGACGGACTGGCCCGGCCGGCGCGCATGGAGGCCCCCGACCCGTCCCTGATGACGGCGGCCTACGCCGCGATCTCCGAGGGGAACAAGCCCAGCGGCGGCGGGGTCCTGCTGTGAACGACCGCCTGGCGGCCCGTCGACGTGCGGTCGCCTCCGCGACCGCCGAGGCGGGAGCCGGTGCGCTCCTGGTCACCGACCCACGGAACATCGCCTACCTCACCGGGTTCCGCGGATCCGGTGGGGCCGTCCTCGTGGAGGACGACGGCGAGGCGGTCCTGTGCACGGACTCGCGGTACGAGCTCCAGGTTGTCGAGCAGGCCCCTGATGTCGGGCACGTGATCTCGCGGGACTACGTCGCCGGGGTGCTCGGACGTCGCCGGGGTCCCGCGGACGCCCCGCTCGCGGTGGAGGCGGACGACCTGACCCTGTCCGCGGCGTCCGCCCTGCGCGGTGTTCTCGAGAAGATCGGGGCCGCCGGGACACAGGTCGTCGAGACCAGCGGGCTCGTGGAGCAGGTCAGGCGGGCGAAGGACCCGGTCGAGATCGGACTCATCGAGCGTGCCTGCCGGGTCGTGGACGAGTCATGGAACCATCTGCTGGCCCACGGCCTGCTCGCCGTGAACCGCAGCGAGCGGGAGGTCGCCGCGGATCTCGAACACGCGATGCGACGGGCCGGCTCCGACGGGGTGGCGTTCGACACCATCGTCGCCTCGGGCCCCAACGGTGCGCACCCGCACCATGTCCCGGGGGACAGGCTGCTCGCCGCCGGTGATCTCGTCGTGGTGGACTTCGGAGCGACGGTGTCGGGATACGCGTCCGACTGCACCCGCACCGTCGCCCTGGGCGGCGCTGCCGACCGACTCCTCGACGCCTACGAGGTCGTCAGAAGCGCCCAGCTCGCCGGGGTGGCGGCGGTCCGGGCGGGACTGGCCTGCTCGGAGCTCGACGCGGTGAGTCGGGGCATCATCGCCGACGCCGGGTTCGACGGGTACTTCGGCCACTCGCTGGGACACGGGGTGGGGTTGGACGTCCATGAAGCGCCCGCGGTGTCGAGCAGGTCCGCGAGTACACTGTCCGACGGCGATGTGATCACCATCGAGCCGGGGATCTACCTCCCCGGCCTCGGAGGGATCCGAATCGAGGACACCGTGGCCGTCACCGGCGGGGGCGGTCGGTCCCTGACCACCACGTCGACGGCGCTCAGCGTGCTCTGAGCAGCCGTCCCACAGAACATGCGCGCGGCGCCGGTCCCCGGCCGCCCGCCGACGACTCGCGAAGGAGAACGACCATGGCGTCCACCGCCGACTTCAAGAACGGCCTCGTCCTCAAGGAGGAGGGCAACCTGTGGCAGATCCAGGAGTTCCAGCACGTCAAGCCGGGTAAGGGTCCCGCCTTCGTCCGCACCAAGATCAAGAACGTGGTCTCCGGCAAGATCGTCGACAAGACCTACAACGCCGGGGTCAAGGTGGAGACCGCCACGGTGGACCGCCGCGACATGACCTTCCTCTACCGCGACGGTGAGGACTATGTCCTCATGGACGAGAAGGACTTCGAGCAGATCAACGTCTCGCCCACCGTGATGGGGGACGGTGCCCGGTTCCTCCTCGAGAACACCAGCGTCCAGGTGTCGATGCACGAGGGCGTGGCGCTCTTCGCCGAGATGCCCGTCGCCGTCGACCTGGTGGTCCAGCACACCGACCCGGGCCTGCAGGGGGACCGGTCGACCGGCGGCACCAAGCCCGCCACCCTCGAGACCGGCGCCGAGGTCCACGTGCCGCTGTTCATCAACACGGGCGACAAGCTGCGGATCGACACCCGCGACGGCCGTTACCTCAGCCGGGTGAACGCCTGACCATGGCGGATGACGCAGAACACCGGCGCCGGGGATCGAGGTTCCGGGCCCGCAAGCGCGCGGTGGCCCTGCTGTTCGAGGCGGAGCTCCGGGACGCCGACGTGGTGGCGCTCGCCGAGGAACGCCGCCGGATGGGCGAGCAGTCGCAGGAATTCCACGACGTCGCCTCGTACACCATGGACATCGTCACGGGCGTGGCGGAGCGGTTGGACCGTCTCGACACCATGATCGCCGAGCACCTGCGGGAATGGACGCTCGATCGCCTCCCGGCAGTGGACCGTGCGGTGCTGCGCGCCGGGGCGTGGGAGCTGTTGTTCGGCACCGAGGACGTGGACTCGGCCATCGTGATCGACCAGTCGGTGCTGCTGGTCGCCGACCTGTCCGCCGAGAAGTCGGTGCCCTACGTCAACGCCGTCCTCGACCGCATCGCCGGGCTCGCCGAGCACATCCGGGCGGCCGAGCGCGCGGTGTCCTCGCTGGACCCGGCGCCGGCCGTAGACGTGTCGGAGGCCACCCCCGACCCGTCGGAGACCGGAACCGAGGACTGATAGAGTTCGGTCCGAAAGCTATCCCTTTAACGAGCCGTCCAGCGAGGCGGACAAGGAGGTGGTGATCGGTGAGCGCTGACGGTCCGGAGACGACCTCGGTTTCACTCTTCACGTCTGACGACGTCGCCAGGACGATATCCCGCCTGGCACACCAGATCATCGAACGCACGGCCGCGGACGCACCGGATTCGGGTCCGGTCGTCCTGCTCGGCATCCCCACCCGTGGTGTCCCGCTCGCGCACCGTCTGGCCGAGCGCATCAGGGAGTTCAGCGGAGCCGCCGTACACGCCGGTTCACTCGATGTGACCCTGTACCGCGACGACCTCGCCGGTGGCCCCCACCGCCCGATGAGCCCGACCACGGTCCCGGCCGAGGGCATCGACGGAGCGACCGTCATCCTGGTCGACGACGTCCTCTTCTCCGGGCGGACCATCCGGGCGGCATTCGACGCGCTGCGGGACCTCGGCAGGCCCGCCCGCGTCCAGCTCGCCGTCCTGGTCGACCGCGGGCACCGCGAACTCCCGATCCGCGCGGACTACGTCGGGAAGAACGTCCCCACCTCGCGCGAGGAGGGCGTCTCGGTGCGGCTCACGGAGACGGACGACGTCGACGCCGTGGTCCTCAGACGGCCGACACCGGAGGACGCCAGGTGAAGCATCTGCTCTCCGCCGCCGATCTGGACCGCGACGCGGCGCTGTCGATCCTGGACGAGGCCGGCCGTCTCAAGGAGACGCTCCTCGGGCGCGAGGTCCGCAAGCTGCCCACCCTCCGGGGCAAGACCGTCCTGACGGTGTTCTACGAGAACTCCACGCGCACGAGGGTCTCCTTCGAGACCGCCGGCAAGTGGATGAGTGCCGACGTCATCAACGTCTCCGCGAGCGCCTCCTCGGTGCAGAAGGGGGAGTCGCTGCGGGACACGGCCATGACACTGACCGCGGTCGGTGCGGACGCGCTCATCGTGCGTCATCCGGCTTCGGGGTCCGCCCTCCAGATCGCCGGCTGGGTCGCCCCCGGCGGCGTCGGGCCCTCGGTCATCAACGCCGGTGACGGCATGCACGAGCACCCGACCCAGGCGTTGCTGGACGCGATGACCATCCGCGAACGACTGGGGGGGATCGAGGGCCGCCGGGTGGTGATCGTCGGCGACATCCTGCACTCGCGGGTGGCCCGGTCGAACGCGCTGCTGCTGTCGACCCTCGGTGCCGAGGTCGTGTTGGTCGCGCCACCCACCCTGCTGCCGGTGGGGGTCGGGGACTGGCCGGTCCGGGCCTCGACCGACCTCGACGCCGAGCTGCCCGGCGCGGACGCGGTGATGATGCTGCGTGTCCAGGCCGAGCGGATGAACGGAGGGTTCTTCCCGTCCGCCCGCGAGTACGCGGTGCGGTACGGCCTGGGGCCCGCCCGTGCGTCCCGGTTGCCCGAGAACGCGATCGTCCTGCACCCCGGACCGATGGTCCGGGGGATGGAGATCGGGTTCGACACCGCCGACGCCCCGTCGTCAGCGATTCTCCAGCAGGTCACCAACGGCGTCCACGTACGCATGTCGGTCCTGCTCCACACCCTTGTCGGAACGGAAGGAAACCCCGAGTGAGCGCCCTCGAACCCCCGACCCTGCTGCTGCGCCGGGTCCGGCCCTACGGGGAGGGCGACCCCGTCGACGTGCTCGTCAGGGACGGGCTCGTCGCCGCGATCGGACCGGACGCCGGTGAGGATCTCCCTGACGACGTCGAGACCCACGACATGGCCGGCGCCGTCCTGCTCCCCGGGTTCGTCGACCTCCACACCCACCTGCGCGAGCCCGGACGGGAGGACACCGAGACGGTGGCCACCGGGTCGGCGGCGGCGGCGCGGGGCGGGTACACCGCGGTGTTCGCCATGGCCAACACCCAGCCTCCGCAGGACAACCAGACCGTCACCGACTCCGTGTGGCGGATCGGCCGGTCCGTGGGCCTGTGCGACATCCACCCGGTGGGAGCGGTCACCGTCGGACTCAAGGGGGAACAGCTCACCGAGATGGGTCAGATGGCCTCCGGCGAGGCCCGGGTCAGGGTCTTCTCCGACGACGGCATGTGCGTCTACGACCCGTTGGTGATGCGCCGCGCCCTCGAGTACTCGGCGGGACTCGGTGTGCTGATCGCACAGCACGCGGAGGAGCCACGCCTGACCAAGGGTGCGGTGGCGCACGAGGGGCCCACGGCC
>NZ_JAALEE010000425.1:0-6670 GCF_014145265.1 Dietzia sp. CW19
TCCCGAGCGCGTCGATGGTCGCCTCGCGGACGGCCGCGGGTGCGCGGTCGACCACGGAGTCGGCCACCGCCAGGAAGGGTGACGACCCGGGGGCGACCAGTCCCGCGATCGCGTGACCGACCGCGAGGGCGATACCGGTCGAGAGGATCCCCGCGGAGATCTGAGCCGTCACACGGGGTCGGGGCTGGGTGGTGTCCACATCAAGAGTTCGGAGCACGGGCCCTGCCGGACGGTTCGGGAGATTTTTTCGGGCGCCACCCATCCGGTTCGACAGCAGTGCCGAAGAACCCTGTGACCCAGCACGCAAGGCTCTGTTGAAAGGACCAACACCATGAGCATGACGATCTCCCGCCGTATGGCATCGATCGCGGCGGCGGCTGCCGTGAGCGGCCTCGTTCTGGCCGGCTGCGCGGACGACGAAGGCGGCATGGAGGCCGAGGGCACCACGTCCGCCCCCATGACCTCCGAAATGACCACCGAAGAGACCTCTCCCATGGCGGAGCCGGCCGGCATGCTGGTCGGTCCCGGGTGTGCGGACTACGCCGAGGCCAACCCGGACGGGCCGGGCTCGGTCGACGGTATGGCCATGGAGCCGGTCGCCACCGCCGCCTCCAACAACCCGCTGCTCACCACCCTCACGGCCGCCGTGTCGGGCGGGGTGAACCCGGAGGTCGACCTGGTCGACACGCTCAACAACGGTGAGTACACCGTGTTCGCGCCGGTCGACGACGCGTTCGCGCAGGTCGACGACGCCACGATGGAGGCGCTGCAGACCGATCCCGAGCTGCTCACCAGCATCCTGACCTACCACGTTGTCGAGGGACAGATCACCCCTGACGAGATCGAGGGCATGCAGACCACGCTGAACGGCGCGGACGTCGAGGTCATGGGCTCCGGTGACGAGCTCACCGTCAACGGTGCCAACGTGATCTGTGGTGGCGTCCAGACCGCCAACGCCACGGTCTACCTCATCGATGAGGTCATGGTTCCCGAGGAGTGATCCCACTGGACCCCGGGAGGCCCTGACCTCCTGAGTGTTCCGGCAGCACCGAGGCCCGGGTCGACGCGAGAGCGTCGGCCCGGGCCTCGTCGGGTCCCGCGGCCGGACCACCGGCACCCGCGCCGCGAGAGGGTTCCGGCCGGCGGTGATCGTGGACGAGGGGTTGACAGTGGCGCGTCACGGTGCACAATTAAGCTATTGCCTAATTAAGGAATGAGTGAATTGAAAAAGGCCGGTGATCCGCTGTCCCGGGTGTTCCAGGCGCTCGCCGATCCCACGCGTCGTGGGATCCTCGAGCGGCTCAGCGCCGGGCCGGCCACTGTGGGCGAGTTGTCGGAACCGTTCGACATCAGTGCACCCGCCATCTCGCAACACCTCCGGGTGTTGGAGACCTCCGGTCTCATCGAGCGAAGCACGCGCGCCCAGTGGCGGGTGTGCACGCTCCGGCCGGAACCGCTGGACGCCGCGACGGCCTGGGTTGAGCGCAACCGCGCGCTGTGGCAGCAGAAGTTCGACCGACTCGACGACGTGCTCACCGACATCCGGCCCGGGCATGCCGACCCCACGGATCGAGGTCGCACGCCTCGATCGAAGGAGTGACGACATCATGTCCGTCCCGGAATTCACCATCACCCGCACATTCGACGCCCCGCGCGAGACCCTCTGGCGCGCGTGGACGGATCCGACACTGGCCGCTCGCTGGTGGCACCCGCACGAGGTCACGACCCCTGCCGAGAGCGTCTCGATCGATCTCCGCGTGGGTGGCAGCTACGCCTACCTCATGATCGACCCGGACGGCGGCGAGTGGCCGGCCACGGGCGAATACCTGGAGGTCCGCGAGCCCGACCGGCTCCGGTTCACCTGGGTCAGCCCGGACGACGAGCGCGGGGACGAGGTCCCCGTCATCACCGTCGACCTCGCCGAGGCGGGCGAGGGGCGCACCCTGATGACCTTCCACATGGCCCGGCACCCCGACGACCGCGGGTCCGAACACGGCGTCTACGACGGCTGGACCGAGGCGTTCGAGGAGTTGGACGGCGTGCTCGCATCGTCCACAGCCCGCTGAGGACCGCCTGCTCGGCGGGGGCACCGCTGGTCAGAACCAGTCGTCGCGCATGTCCAGGGTGGTGCGGTCGCCCGCGGCCAGCAGGTCGAACTTCGCGTCAACGACGGGCAGCTCGCGCCGCAGGAAGTACGCCGCGGCCTGCCGCTTCCCGGCGGCGAACCCGTCGGCGTCGTCGTCGATCCGACCTCCCAGGGCGAGGACCTGCTCGAGCCAGATCCAGGCGATCACGATGTGACCGGCGGCCTCGAGGTACTCGGTGGCGTCGGCCAGGAACGCCTCCGGGTCGGTCGCCCCGAGCCCGGCGAGTGCGGTGGTCACCTCGATCAGTCGCGTCACCCGCGGTCGGAGCAGCGCGGCGAACTCCTCGGCCGGGCCGCCTGCCGCATCCGCCCGGTCGCAGGTGGCGGCGATCCGCTCGCTCAGTGCGGCCAGTCCGGCACCACCCCCGGCGAGGACCTTGCGCCCGAGCAGATCCTGGGCCTGGATCCCGTGCGTGCCCTCGTGGATCGGGTTGAGGCGGTTGTCGCGGTAGTGCTGCTCGACGTCGTAGTCGATCGTGTACCCGGCCCCGCCCAGTACCTGTACCGCGAGTTCGTTGGCCTTGAGGCACCACTGCGACGGCCACGACTTGGCGATCGGGGTGAGGACGTCCAGGAGGGTGGAGGCGGCTGCGGCCTCCTCCGGGGATCCGGTCTTCTCGTCGTCGACGAGCCTCGCGCAGAACAGCCCCAGCGCCAGGGCACCCTCCACGTAGGACTTCTGGGCCAGCAACATCCGCCGCACGTCGGCGTGCCCGGTCAGCATGACCTGCGGCGAGGAGGGATCGGCACCGACGGTCCGCCCCTGAGGGCGGTTGCGCGCGTAATCGAGCGACTTGAGGTACCCGGTGTACCCGAGGGCCGTGGCGCCCAGACCCACGCCGAGCCGGGCCTCGTTCATCATGGTGAACATCTTCTTGAGGCCGGTGTTCTCCTCTCCCACGAGGTATCCGACCGCGCCCGGCCGGCCGCCGGGGGTGTGCATGCCCTGGCCGAGGGTGGGCATGGTGTTGACCGTGCCGCGGAAGCCCATCTTGTGGTTGAGACCGGTGATCACGACGTCGTTGCGCTCCCCGATCGAACCGTCCTCGTCGACCAGGAACTTCGGCACCACGAACAGGCTGATGCCGCGCGTGCCGGCCGGCGAACCGGGCACCTTGGCCAGCACCAGGTGCACGATGTTCTCGGACATCGCGTGCTCGCCGCCCGAGATCCACATCTTCTGCCCGAACAGCCGGTAGGTCCCGTCGTCCTGCGGCTCGGCGCGGGTGGTGATGTCGGCGAGGTTGGAGCCGGCCTGCGGCTCGGACAGGCACATCGTTCCGGTGAATCGGCCCTCGACCATCGGCTTGACGTACCGCTCGATCTGCTCGTCCGAGCCGTGCTCGATCAACAGGTTGGCGTTGCCGGTGGTGAGCAGCGGATACGCCGCGGTGGCGACGTTGGCCGCGTAGAACCACGCCATGCACGCCAGGTACGCGGTGTAGGGCAGTTGCATCCCGCCCACCCGCTCGTCCATCGCGGCGCCCACCAGGTCGGCGTCGGCGAAGCGGCGCAGCGCCTCGGCGATCTCCGGGATGAGCTCGACCTCCTCGCCCACGAGCCTGGGCTCGTTGAGGTCCGCCTTGCGGTTGTGCGGGGCGAAATACTTCTCGGCGAGCTCGGCCGACAGGTCCACCACGGCGTCGATGGTCTCGCGGGAGTGGTCCGCGTACCGCTCACGCCCGCACAGCTCGGACACCCGCAGCCAGTCGTGGAGCAGGAAGTCGAGATCGGCGCGGGACATCACGGTGGAGGGGAGGGGGAGCGAGGGAGTCATGCACCGCAGGGTACTTGCCCCGGGCGCGGTGCCGACTCGGGCCGTGCCCGGCGGAACCGGGACGGGCGGCCCGCGGGACCGTCAGCTCCCGCCGGTGGCGCGGGCGAACTTCTGCCCCATCCCGAGCATGGTCTTGGCGTACGCGGCGGGCATGAACCGCTTGCCGCGGTAGGCCTTGCGGGCGTCCGGGTCGGGCAGGATCAGGAACTCCTTGGCGTCCAGACCGGTCATCACCTCGGCTGCGATCTCGTCCGCGCCGCGCTCGGAGCGGTCGATGAGCTTGCTCGCGAATCCGCTCGCGGCGGGGTCCGAGGAGTTGAGGCTCGAGGCCAGGTTGGTGCGGAAGAACGACGGGCACAGCACGGACACGTCGATCCCGAACGGCTCCAGCTCCCACCGCAGGGTCTCGGAGATCGCCACCACGGCCGCCTTGACCGCCGTGTAGGAGGCCATGGTCGGCGGGTGTACGAGCCCGGCGAGAGACGCCGTGTTGACCAGGTGCCCGTGGCCCTGCGCCTTGAGCATCGGCACGAAGGTGCGGCAGCCCCGCGCCACACCCAGCAGGTTGATGTCCGTGATGAGCCGCCAGTCCTCCTCGGTGAGGTACTCGATGCGGCCGCCCTGGGCGATGCCCGCGTTGTTGACCAGCACGTCGATGCCGCCCCAGATCTGCTCGATCTCCGCGCGCGCCGCCTGCCATTCCTCCTCGGAACGCACGTCCAGACGCAGATAGCGCGCATCCCCGGGGACCGAGGCGGGCCGGTCGTCGGTGGCCGCGAGGTCCGCGACCATCACGCGGTCGCCGCGCTCGAGGAACGCCGTGACCAACGCCAGACCGAGACCCGACGCCCCGCCGGTGACCAGCACCCGGCGGTTGGTGTCCGCGGGGGAGGGGGAGGAGACGAACGGCAACCGGGCGAGGCCGGGGACGGGGAGGTCGGACAGCGGGAGGCGGGGGAGACGCATGACGCGAAACTACCGTCTCACCCGCGCGCGAGGGGTGCGGGCTGTCCTGCGGCGCCGAGGAACCCGGCGGCCATCGACACCGCGGGCCCCGAGGAGTCGGCTCCCTCGATGAGCACCGCGAGGGCGATGTCCCCGGTGGAACCGACGAACCAGCCGTGGGCGGGACCGGTGCCGACCTCGGCCGTGCCGGTCTTGCCCCCGAGTCCGGGGATCGAATTGGCGGCCGTCGCGGTGCCCGATCGGACGGTCTGCTCCATGTACCGGCGCAGGGTGTCGACGACTCCGGGGTCGAGCGGTTCCGGTGCGTCGTTGGCGTCGCCGGTCATCCCGTCGACGACGTGCGGCAGGATCATCCGCCCGCCGTTCGCCAGCGAGGCCGTCATGACCGCCATCCCGAACGGGCTGGCCAACACCTCGCCCTGCCCGATCGCCGCTTCCACGCGGGCCGGGCCCTGCTCGGTGACGGGCACGGACCCGGTGAAGGTGTCCGCTCCGAGGCCGGGGGCGAAGAACCCGACGCCCAGGCCGAGCTTCGCGGCCGTGTCCTTCATGGCCTCCGGCGTCAGCCGGTCGCTGATGACGGCCTGGCTGGTGTTGCACGACCGGGCGAAGGCGGTCTCCAGCGGCACCGGGCCGAGCTCGAAGTCGTCGTCGTTGGGGATCGTGCGCCCCGACACGGTGACCGAGGCCGGGCAGGGCACGACCTCGTCCGGGCCCACGACGCCGGCCTCGAGCGCCGCGGCCGTGGTGACGATCTTGAACGTCGACCCCGGCGGGAAGCGGCCCTGCATGGACACCGGCCCCTGCCGGTCGGCGACGGAGTTCTGCGCCACGGCCAGGATTCCGCCCGTCGAGGGCTGGATCGCCACGATCGAGGCGCCCAGAGCGGAGGAGTCCACCGCCTGCTGGGCGGCCCGCTGCATCGAGATCTGCAGCGTGGAGACGAGGTCGTCGACCTGGCCCACCGGGGCGCTGCCGAGCTCGATCGGTTCCGCGTCGGGATTGACGATCTCCGCGGTCCAGCCGCCCTCCTCCTGCAGCGCCTCGGTCCAGGCGTCGGGCAACCCGGTGAGAGCGGGGGAGTCGAGGTCCCGGTCGGTGCGGATGAGTTGGCCCTGCTCGGGCAGGCTCACCCCCGGGACGGCGGCGAGCTGCTCGCGGATCGGGTCGATGTCGGACGGGCGGAGCGCGACGATCTGGTACGGCTGGTCCCCCGCCTCCGTCATGCCCTCGCGGATCGTCTGCCCTGTGATCGTCGGCACCACGGGGTTCACCAGCGCCGCGACAGCGTCGGCCGACTCCACCGCCCCCGGCGCCAGGGTCACCGCGGTCACCGGAGTCCACTGCAGCAGCGGTTCGCCCGTGCGGTCGAGGACCGAGGTGTCGTAGTCCAGGATCTCGGAGAAGGCCAGGGTGCCCCCCGGCTCGAGGCGGGTGTCGAGGATCGTCGGCGCCCACTCGACCTTCCAGTCCTCACCGACCCTGGTGGTCCGCGCCTCGCCGGTGGTCGTGACGATGCGGGCGGCGCCTTCCGTGCCGGGGGTCCCGCCGGCCGGGTCGGAGCCGGCCTCGTCGTCGTCGGCCTCGTCGTTGTCGGCCTCGTCGTCTCCGGCCGTCCCCATGTCCCAGGTGATCTCGACCGTCACGGGGTCGCGGTCCGGGCGTCGGTCCCCGTCCGGGGTCCCGGCGGAGAGGGTCGGCGTGAATCCCATCGCCAGCACGTTGGCCTCGAGGGTCTCCTGCGCCGCGGCCGGATCGGTGGTGAGCGCGGCCGCCCCCGC
>NZ_JAALEE010000426.1:0-2320 GCF_014145265.1 Dietzia sp. CW19
ACCAAGTCGACCCCGGCCGCCAAGACGGCGTCCACCTCGGCGACCAAGTCGACCTCCGGGTCGGCGTCGGGCTCGACCTCGGGTTCGGGCTCGACCTCCGGTTCGGGCTCGGCCAGCACGCCGTCGTCGTCCTCGACGACCTAGTCCTCGTCGTCGACCGACAAGTCGTCCGACTCCGGCAGCAAGTGAGTCACCGCGGCTGAGGCCGCAGTCAGCCGCCCCCGGCCCGCTCTCCCCGAGCGGGCCGGGGGCGGCTCTCGTCACGGGGCCGTCGAACCCCCAACTCCACGCCGTGAACATCGATGGCCGGGGTGTCGGACGCGCCGACTACACTGGCGGTTGTGATAGATGCATTGCCCGGAACCTGGGGCCTCATCCAGCTCGCGATCCAGGCGGCCCTCGTGGCGTGGGCGCTCGTCGGCCTGGTGCTGGCGGTCCTTCCTCCCGCGTCGGCGTACTCGATGGAGGGGAAGTGGCCCAAACCGGCCTGGATCGGTATCTGCGCCGGAGCCGCCCTCTTCTTCGCGATCCGGCCGTTCGGGATCCTCGGAATCGTGGCGATGGTGGCGGTCGGGGTGTTCTTCGCCGACGTCAGGCCTGCCGTCGGCGGCAGACGCAGGTGAGCGCCAGGGGGTCCGCGCCGCTGCAGCGCATCGAGGAGCTGGCGGAGACCTCCGGCGCGACCGTTCGCAATATCCGCGTCTATCAGGAACGCGGGTTGCTCCAGCCGCCCATCCGACAGGGCCGGACCGCGCTCTACGGGCCGGATCACCGCAGTCGGCTCGACCTGATCCTTCGCCTGCTCAACCGGGGATACACGTTCGCCACGATCGAGGAGCTGCTCATCGCCGAGCGGCACGGGTTCACCCTCGCCGAGTTGCTCGAGGTCGAGAGCGTACGGGGCGAGCGCAGGCCCTCGGGGTCCCGACGGCGACTCACCCGGGCGGAGTCCCAGGCGGTCGCCTCGTTCGACATGCCCGAGGAGTTGATCGACGTGGGGGAGTCCCTCGGTCTGATCACCGAACCGGGAGCAGCCGACCACTTCTTCTCCGACGTCTACATGGCCGATCTCCTGCGTGACCTGATCGTCCTCGGCGTGGACGAGGAGGGTATCGAGAAGATCGGCCGCCTGTTCATGGAGGGTCAGAGCCGGGCGGCAGAGGCGTTCACCGTTCTGGTGGAGACCGTTCGCGGGGCGGGGATGGACCAGGCCGTGCTCGAGAAGCGGGTCCGGTCGATTCTTCCCCGGGCCGGCGCGGCCGCCCGGTTGATCTTCCTGTCCGCCGCCGAGACCCTGCTCACCGAGCGCCACGGTTTCTCCCGCGGCTGAGCCTTCTCCTGTCGCTGGGCCTCGTCTCAGGTGAAGACGACGGTCCGGGCGTCGTGGACCAGGACGCGGTCCTCGAGGTGCCACCGCAGCCCGCGGGCCAGCACCAGCTTCTCGGCGTCGCGGCCCTGCCGGACCATGTCCTGCACTGTCGCCGCGTGGTCGACGCGGATGACGTCCTGCTCGATGATCGGTCCCTCGTCGAGGTCGGCGGTGACGTAGTGGCAGGTCGCCCCGATGAGCTTGACCCCCCGGATGTGCGCCTGGTGATAGGGGCGCGCCCCCACGAAGCTCGGCAGGAAGCTGTGATGGATGTTGAGGGCGCGACCGGCCCAGCGGGAGCACAGGTCATCCGGCAGGACCTGCATGAAGCGGGCCAGGACGATCGCGTGCGGGTCGATGTCGTCGACGATCGAGGACACCTCGGCGAACGCGGGGCCCCGCTCAGCCGGATCCGCCGGGAACGGCACGTGGTGGAAGGGGATGCCGTGCGCCTCGGTCATCCCCCGCAGGGTGTCGTGGTTGCCGATCACGGCGCGGATGCGGGCGGGGAAGTCCCCGCTGTCCACCCGGCCCATGAGGTCGTGCAGGCAGTGCCCCTCCTTGGACACCAGGACGACGATGTCCTTCGGTTCGCTGGAGTCGGCGATGTTCCAGTCCGTCTCCGGGCCGAGCTCGGCGGCCACCCGTGAGAAGCGGCGGCGCAGCTCGTCGAGGTCCATCCCGATCGACTCGGCGTCCACGGACTGCCGGGTGAAGAACCAGCGGGAGTTCTCGTCCGCGTGGTAGGCCGCCTCCACGATGGTGCCGCCGAGCTCGGCGAGGAACGTGGCGATGCGGGCGACGATGCCGATGCGGTCGGGGCAACCCAGCGTGAGGACGTAGCGGCGTGACATGAACGGTCATTGTGCCAGCAGGGGGTGGTGGGGAGCCCCGCTAGGCTGGCCGGCATGGATGCCACGCCACAGATTCAGCTGACCCGCGCCCGCGTCG
>NZ_JAALEE010000427.1:0-1261 GCF_014145265.1 Dietzia sp. CW19
TCCCCCAGCCACTCCCGTGCCAGCGTGCGCAGACGGCGCTGCTTGACCGCGATCACCGATTCGGCCGGTGTTCCGAACCCGGGGCCGGTCCGCGTGCGGACCTCGACGAACCGCAGCCGTCCCTCTGCGTCCAGGGCGACCAGGTCGAGTTCCCCCGTCCGACTCCGCCAGTTCCGGCTGATCACCGCGCCCCCACGCGCCTCGATCAGCCCCGCGGCATGCGCCTCCCCGATCGCCCCGGTCCGTCGGCGACCGTCACCCCCGTGCGTGCCGGCGACCGATCCCGCCCTGTCCCCCGCCATCCCGAGCCCCTCCCAGGCGGCCCGGTCCGTCCGGGCCACCGCGGCTCACCATGCCGGACGACGACGGCCCGACCCGCTGGACGCGGATCGGGCCGGGGGCACCCTGTGGAGGCGCGGGAGGCTGTGGGGGGACCAGCCGCCGGGTTCTACTCAGGGAGGCGGAGTTCGGGCTTGTCGAGCTCCTCGATGTTGACGTCCTTGAAGGTCAGGACCCGCACGTACTTCACGAAACGCGCAGGTCGGTACATATCCCACACCCAGGCGTCGGACATCCGGACGTCGAAGTAGACCTCACCGTCCGCGGACCGCGGGATCAGTTCGACCGCGTTCGCGAGATAGAAGCGCCGCTCCGTCTCGACGACGTAGGTGAACTGACCGACGATGTCGCGGTACTCGCGGTACAGCGAGAGCTCCATCTCGGTCTCGTAGTTCTCCAGATCCTCGGCGCTCATCTAGTGCTGCTCCTCGAATGCGCCTGGGCGGCGCGACGGACGTTGGCGTACGACATCCGGTGGATGTCGCTGGGACCGAGCTGCTCGATCGCCCTGGCGTGACCCGGGGTGCTGTACCCCTTGTGGGCGGCGAACCCGTAGCCCGGGTACCTCGGGTCGAGGTCCACCATAATCCGATCGCGGGTGACCTTTGCGAGGACACTCGCGGCGGCGATGGATGCGACGACCGCGTCGCCCCCGATCACCGCCGTGGACTGGCATCCGAGCCCGTCCACAGCGAATCCGTCGGTGAGGACGAAGCCGGGTGCCGGGTCGAGAGCGGCCACCGCGCGACGCATCCCCTCGAGGTTGCACCGGTGGACGCCCCGCTCGTCGATGCGATCGGGCTCGATCACGACCACGGACACCGCGGCCGCCCTCCGCAGCACGGCGTCGTGGAGCCGTTCCCGGGTGGGCTGGGACAGCTTCTTGGAGTCGTCGAGGTCGGCGAGGTCGGGGGCGAGCCGG